>JBIOWL010000233.1:0-2527 GCA_044868645.1 Aestuariivirga sp. | reverse complement strand
AAGGGCGTTATCCCTGCGACAACGCCTAAGGGCTGGCGCATGGACCAGCTATCAACCTTGGTGCCGACATTCTCGGTGTATTCGCCCTTGAGCAGGGTAGGAGCTGCGGTGGCAAATTCCACCACTTCCATGCCGCGCTGAACTTCGCCCATGGCATCGGACAAGACCTTGCCGTGCTCGGCGGAAACGACGGCTGCTAGTTCCTTGGTGCGGGCTTCCAGGATGCCCAGAAATTTGTTGAGGATGCGGGAGCGGCGGAGCGGCGTGGTATTGGCCCAGCCGGGTGCGGCCTTGAGGGCAACCTGCACCGCTTCATCCAGTTCAGCCGTGGTGGCCAGCGCCAGTTCGCCGGTCTGTTCGCCTGTTGCGGGGTTGAAGACGGGGCTCTTGCGCGGGCCCTTGCCCGCCACTTCCTTGCCGCCGATCCAGTGATTGATGCTTTTTGCCATGTGTTCCTCCTCCTCTGTGGCTTCCCTATGCGCCCATATAAAATGCACAGCAAGGTCAAGATTTGCGCTTTCGTTGTGCGGGAATTATAGTTGCTTGGCTACACCCCCTCGCCCCTTCGGGGCACTCCCCCGGCGAAGCCGAGGGAGAAAACACTTCTCATCTCCCCCAACTTTTTGGGGGAGTACGGCGAAGCCGAGGGAGAAAGGATTTTCTCACATGAACTGGGACAATCTCCGCATTTTTCTTGCAGTGGCCCGTTCCGGGCAAATTCTGGCGGCGGCAAAGGCGCTGCATCTGAACCATGCCACGGTGGCGCGAAGGCTCGACCAGCTTGAAGAAGACCTGGACACGAAACTTTTCGAGCGGCGGACCACCGGCACAGTGCCGACGCCGGCCGGAGAAAAACTATTGGCACGGGCCGAGCGTGTTGAATCGGAGCTTTTACAGGCTGATGCCGCAACGGCCTCAAACACTGTCAGCGGCACGGTGCGGGTGGGAGCGCCTGACGGTTTCGGCACATTCCATCTCGCCCCTTCTCTTGCGAAGCTGGCTAATGCCCATCCGGGCCTCACGATCCAGCTTGTCCCCCTGCCCCGGACCTTCTCGCTGTCGCGGCGCGAGGCCGACATCATCGTCACCATCGAACGCCCGAAAATGGGGCGTGCCGTGATCAAAAAGCTCACCGACTATTCGCTCAGCGTCTATGCGGCGAAGCCCTATCTCAAACGGCACGGTAATATTCAGTCTACGGATGATCTCACGGGAAGGCTGTTCATCACCTATGTGGAAGACATCGCCTATTCGCGCGCGCTAGATTATACGGCGGAACTCGCCAAGCTGATGCCGCGGCACTATGAATGCGGTTCCGTCATTGCCCAGATGGAAGCGGTGCGGGCCGGGGAAGGCATCGGCATCCTCCATGACTATGCAGCCGCGCAATATCCGGAACTCGCCCGCATCCTGCCGGGCATGCGTTTTACCCGCACCTATTGGCTGATGAGCCACCCGGATACCCATGACACGGCGCGGGTTTCCGCCGTTTACCAAGCCATCGTGGAGGGGGTGAAGGCCAAGGCCGGAACCTTCCTGCTGGGCGCTTGATAGGCGCTTGACTCGAACGGATCGTTCGGAATAAAGAACGATCCGTAAAGGATCAATCATGAGTTTGCCAATACCCGCCGGGCTTCACGCCGAGCGCGTGACCCAGGTGCAGCACTATACTGACCGCCTGTTCCGCTTCCGCATTACGCGGCCGCAGAGCCTTCGTTTCCGCTCTGGCGAGTTTGTGATGATCGGCCTGCCGAGCGAGGAAAAGCCCGTCTTGCGGGCCTATTCCATTGCCTCGCCCTCCTGGGACGAGGAGCTGGAGTTCTTCTCGATCAAGGTGCAGGGCGGTCCCCTCACCGAGAAGCTGCAGAAGATCCAGCCGGGCGACCAGGTGCTGCTACGCCCCAAGCCAACGGGCACGCTGGTCAATGATGCTTTGCTTCCGGGCAAGCGCCTGTTCTGTCTTTCGACCGGCACGGGCTTTGCGCCCTTTGCCTCGCTGATCCGCGATCCGGAAACCTATGAAAAATTCGAGCAGGTGATTGTCACGCACACCTGCCGCAGCTCTTCCGAACTCAAATATTCTTACGACACTGTGGGAGCGACGCTGAATGATCCACTGGTGGGTGAACTTGCGAATGGCAGGCTCAAGCATTTTGCTTCCGCTACGCGCGAGGAACATACGCATATGGGCCGCATCACCTCTCTCATCGAAACGGGCGTGTTTTTCGAAACGCTTGGCATCGCACCGTTCAATCCGGCGGAGGATCGCATCATGCTGTGCGGCTCCATGGCGATGATCAAGGACATCCGCCATTTCATCGAGCCATTGGGCTTCAAGGAAGGCTCTCACCATGAGCCGGGATCATTCGTGGTGGAGCGGGCCTTTGTGGGTTGAGACAGTTTCTGCCACAGTGGCCAGATGAGCCACGCCGAAGAGCTCGAGACGCAAGGCTATACGCAGTTTGCATTTGATCCGCGTCTCGCTGCATGGGCCGCCCATGCTGCATCAATTTCGTCAACCATTCTC
>JBIOWL010000232.1:0-2626 GCA_044868645.1 Aestuariivirga sp. | reverse complement strand
CGCGCGGTGTCAAGGACTATTTTCACTATATAGGAATTATGTAGAACACCCTACATGGCGGAGCGCGAGAGAAGTTTCACAGGGCCCCGGTGCTTGCCGGAAACTTCCGCAATGCGGCGGTCTTGGTTCATGATTTCGGTCAGGGCGAAGGCCTCTTCCTCGTCGCGCGCCAGCCCCGCGGCATTGACCTTGCGGCGGGAGCTTTTGCTGCCGTCCTCATAGACCACGTCAAAATAGACGAAGTTGTCTTCGATCCTTGGGCGCTTCTTTGCCATGTCAACGGTTCTGCGCTTCTTCTGCGGCGGGCCCAGATTCGGGTGCAGGCGCGGGTTCGTCAGCCTTGCGGAGGGCCGATTTTTCTTCGCGCTTGGCCTGCTTTTCGAGGGCCTTGCGCTGCTTGGCACGTTCGCGGTTGTTGCGCTCCTGCCGGTAGTTCGGGGGAAAGGCCATGGGAGCCGTCCTTGTTGAAAGGTTGATTGTTCCCGCCCTTAGCACGGCTGGCCGCCGGGGCGAGAGGAAAAGCGCTATATACGCTGGCCGGTCCTCCATCAGCGTTCTTCTCCCGCGTCGTCTTCTTGAGCTTGCAAAACTATTGCGGGAGAGGGGAGGCCGGGATTTTCGGCCCACTGCTGGAATGTAGCGGGAAGTAGCACTTTCACCGCGCGGTGTCAAGGACTATTTACGTTGAATAGGAATTATGCCCGACCTGCTTTCAATGCGAGGCAATGATCAGCTTGCCGAGTTCGTTGAAATCGCGTTTGCGGGGCGAAGTGCTGCGCCATGCCAGGCCCAGAATGCGCTTAGGCTCGGGCTCCGCAAACCGCATCAGGCGGATGCCGCCATGGCGTGTTTCGTGGTCAATGCTGATCTCGGGCAGGAGAGTAAGTCCCATGCCATTCGCCACCATTTGCACCAGGGTGGAAAGGCTCGAAGCGCCGAAAGTGTCGATATTGTCAATCCTGCGCAAGTGGCAGAACGTCAGGGCCTGGTCCCGCAGGCAATGGCCTTCCTCCAGAAGCAGAAGGCGGTCCTCCTTCATCAAGTCCGGTGTCGCCCTGACATGGCTGGCGATGCGCCTGCCTTGGGGCAGCGCCAATAGAAACCGGTCCTCGAAAAGTCTGCTGGTCTCGATGTCGGGATGTTCAATGGGCAAGGTAACCAATATCAGGTCGAGGGAGCCGTCGAGCAACTCCTCAAGGAGCGATTGGGTTTGCGTCTCGCGGATGTGAAGTTCGAGATCGGGGAATTTCTCGCCCAGCACAGGCAGCAGCGGAGGCAGAATGTATGGCGCGGCAGTTGGTATGATGCCGAGGCGAAGCGGGCCCGACAGAACGCTGGCGCGATAGCGGGCAAAGTCCGCAAGATCGCGCGCTTCGGTGAGAATGCGCTTGGCACGCCCGGCAATCTCTTGTCCTGTCGCGCTAAGGCCCAGGCCCCGCGGCCTGCGTTCGATCAGTTCAACGCCGAGCTCCCTTTCAAGCTCTTTTATCTGCATGGAAAGAGCAGGCTGCGTCACGGCGCAATGCTCCGCGGCCCTGCCAAAATGGCCAAACCGCGCGACCGCATCGAAAAAACGCAGTTGTTTAAGCGTAATCATCGTGATCAGTTTTCCTTATCGATATGATAAGTTATTACGATTGGACCTGATCAGCAACCCTTTCTAGTTTCGTGCCATCACCCTGAGGAGATTGCGGATGACTGCGAAACCAACGCTCACAACCACTGCCGGAGCGCCCGTCGCTGATAATCAGAACTCGCTCACGGCGGGACCGCGTGGTCCTGTGCTGTTGCAGGACTATCATTTGATCGAGAAGCTCGCCCACCAGAACCGCGAGCGCATTCCGGAGCGTGTGGTTCATGCCAAGGGTTGGGGCGCCTATGGCAGCCTCACAATTACCCACGACATCACGAAATATACCCGCGCCAGCGTATTTTCCAAAATTGGCAAGAAAACCGGCCTGCTTCTGCGCTTCTCCACCGTTGCAGGTGAGCATGGCGCAGCGGACGCCGAGCGTGATGTCCGCGGTTTTGCCCTCAAGTTCTATACCGAAGAGGGCAACTGGGATCTCGTCGGCAACAACACGCCGGTATTCTTCATCCGCGATCCGCTGAAATTCCCGGATTTTATCCGCACCCAGAAGCGCCATCCCAAAACCAACATGCGCTCAGCCACAGCCATGTGGGATTTCTGGTCACTCTCGCCCGAGAGCCTGCATCAGGTGACGATCCTGTTTTCCGATCGCGGCCTGCCTGTGGCCCCGATGTTTATGAACGGCTACGGCTCGCACACCTATGCGCTGATCAACGCCAGGGGCGAACGCCATTGGGTCAAGTTCCATTTCAAGACGTTGCAGGGCCATAGGCATTATAGCAACGCGGAGGGCGCACAGGTTATTGCCAGGTCGCGGGAGTCCTACCAGGAAGAGCTTTTCGGCGGCATCGAGAAAGGCAATTTCCCAAGGTGGAAGATGTGCATTCAGGTCATGCCTGAACTGGATGCGGAAAAGGCACAGTTCAATCCCTTCGATCTCACCAAGGTCTGGCCCCACGGGGACTACCCCCTGATCGACGTCGGCGTGCTCGAACTCAACCGCAATCCGGACAACTACTTCGCGGAAATTGAGCA
>JBIOWL010000231.1:0-2934 GCA_044868645.1 Aestuariivirga sp. | reverse complement strand
CCATTCAGGCGCTGATTCAAGCGCTTTGTGAGAGCAATGGACATCAGGTTGAGATTCGGCGTCTTGCTGGTATGACGGCCTTTAACATGGGAATACCTGACTTGGCAGCAGCGAGTGAAACAGCCTTTACGCGGGCATTGGCAGAAACGGCAAGGGCAGTCGAAGCCATGCTGGACAGGCTGTTGCCCGACGTTCCGGGCGACCGGCTGCGGAGCGCCATGCGTTATGGTGCCCTTGGCGGAGGAAAGAGGCTGAGACCTTTCCTTGCGGTGCAGGCGGCGGCGCTTTTTGATGTGGCACCGGTAAAAGCTTTGCGGGTTGGCGCCGCCGTTGAATGCCTGCACTGCTATTCACTTGTGCATGACGATCTTCCAGCCATGGATGATGATGATTTGCGCCGCGGAAGGCCTACGGTTCACCGGGCGTTCGATGAGGCAACAGCCATTCTGGCAGGCGACGGCCTGCAGGCGTTGGCTTTTGAAATATTGGCTGATGTGCAAACACATGATGATCCCGCCATACGCTCAACATTGGTTCTCGAACTGGCCAAGGCAGCGGGCGACATAGGCATGGTGGGCGGGCAGATGCTCGATCTGCTAGCTGAAGAAAAGCCCTTCACAAGCTTCGCCGAAATTGCCGCCATGCAGGGAAAGAAAACCGGTGCGCTCATCCGCTTTTCCTGCGAGGCGGGCGCTATTCTTGGCAAGGCGGACAGATTGGCTCTGTCTAAATATGGCGAAACAATCGGTCTTGCCTTCCAGATCGCCGATGATGTGCTCGATGTTGAATCCGATGCGGTAGAACTCGGCAAGGCCACGCAGAAAGACAAGGGCAAAGGCAAGGCGACCTTCGTCGATCTCTTGGGGATTGACGGCGCCAAGAGAGAAGCTTCGCGGCTGGCAGGCGAGGCCATTTCGTTACTGACGCCGTATGGACAGAAAGCGGAGCTGCTGCGTGAGGCGGCGCGCTACGTCATCTCCCGCCGTTCATGAAGGCCAAAGCTTCACTATAGCTTTCGACGCGCCGGGCGCGGCCACGCGCGATGGCCCAACACCAGGTGAGCTTCGTGCTGCGCGCAATATCCTCCGGCGTCACGCCGAGGAGTGCATCGTCATCGCGGTAGTTGATGCTGTCCTTCAACAATGCTGCGCGCTTTTGCTCTGCATATTTCGCGGCCTGGACCAAACCATACTGGATGAATCCCGAGCAGATGAATTCGGGTGGAACTCCCTTGAGCTTGCGGTTGCGGCGGGTGCGGCGGATGGTTTCGCGCATGGCTTCACCCTGCTCGCGCTGCAGCAAATGCCAGCCAAGACGGATGCCGAAGAGCAGTGACACAGCCATTCGGAAGGAGCGCCAATAATCATACTCGGCATTGATGTGGTTAAGCATGAGGCCGCGGACGCGCTTGAAATAGGCTTCGTCAAATCCCTCGCCCACAAGCCGCAAGATGACAACATCGGAATGCCCGGTCTTGCGGTCCACATAATCCTCAAGCCGCGCCAGACTCACACCGCGGCGCGTGCTCTCCAAAACGAATGTGCTGGAGAAGCCCTCCTCATATTTTGGAACCAGAAAGACCAGCGCTGAGTGGCTGAACTCGCTGCCGGTGACGCGGCGGATCATGCGGCTTATCCACGTGGGCGAGCGTGACAATACAATATCGCCCCGCGCCAGGTCATTCTCGCCCTTGCCCAGAAAGACAGAGACGGGAACGGGCCTTTCCTCAGGCACGGGTGCCCCAGCGGTTCTTCACGTAGTCTTCGACGATGGCCTTGAATTGCCCTGCGAGATTTTTGCCCCGAAGCGTCGTGACCTTTTTGCCATCCACATAGACGGGCGCTGAGGGAAGCTCGCCTGTACCGGGCAGTGAAATGCCGATGTCGGCATGTTTTGATTCACCGGGGCCGTTGACAATGCAGCCCATGACGGCGAGTTGCAGCGTTTCAAAACCTGGATAAAGCGCGCGCCATTCCGGCATGCGGCCACGCACATAGGACTGGATATCCTGCGCCAGTTCCTGAAAAACGGTTGAGGTGGTGCGGCCGCAACCCGGGCAAGCGATCACCATGGGCGCGAAGGCGCGAAGGCCCATGGTCTGCAGGATTTCCTGGGCGACGAGGACTTCCCTGGTGCGGTCGCCGCCCGGTTCAGGCGTCAATGAGATGCGGATAGTATCGCCAATGCCTTCCTGCAAGAGAACAGAAAGAGCGGCCGTCGACGCCACGATGCCCTTGGAGCCCATGCCGGCTTCTGTGAGGCCGAGGTGCAGTGCATAGTCGGAGCGCGAGCCCAGAGCGCGATAAACGGCGATCAGGTCCTGCACTTCGGAGCATTTGGCCGAGAGGATGATCTTGTCACGGCCCAGGCCCAGTTCCTCCGCACGGGCCGCAGAGCGCAAGGCGGATTGCACCACTGCTTCATGCATGACGGCACGGGCATCCAATGGTTCCGGCGACTTGTGGTTTTCATCCATTAGCTGCGTGAGCAGTGCCTGATCCAAGGAGCCCCAATTGACGCCGATGCGGATAGGCTTGTCATGCTTCAGCGCCACCTCGATCATCTGGCTGAAGTTGCGGTCCTGCTTGTCCTTGAAGCCGACATTGCCGGGGTTGATACGATACTTGTCGAGTGCGGCGGCGCAATCGGGATATTGGGTGAGGAGCAAGTGGCCGTTGTAGTGGAAGTCGCCGACCAAGGGCACGGAGAGCCCCATGCCCACAAGCCTGTTCCTGATTTCGGGCACGGCGGCGGCAGACTCTTCGCGGTCTACCGTGATGCGGACGAGCTCGGAGCCGGCGCGCGCGAGGTCAGCCACCTGCTGGGCCGTCGCTTTAGCATCAGCGGTGTCCGTGTTGGTCATGGACTGGACGGCAATGGGGGCGCCGCCGCCCACCTGCACATTGGCTACATGGACGGGCACGGACTGGCGTC
>JBIOWL010000230.1:0-4539 GCA_044868645.1 Aestuariivirga sp. | reverse complement strand
GGACTCGCCAAAGCAATAGAGCGTGAATTCAGCCATTGATTCCCCTTCGCGTGAAGGGATCAGCGTACATCCAGCACGCTGGTGCGGGCAAGGCGCACAACATCGCTGGCCAATGAACCCCGGAACAGGCGCTGCCAGCGGGTGCGGCCCTCATCGGTCACGCAAATCACCTGGTAGACCGAACCGCGTTCGACGATTTCCTGCAATGGCTCGCCTACCGCCGTTTTTGTTTCGGCAACGGCAATGCGCATGGCTTTGAGAAGGGCCGCCGCATTGGCAACGGCCTCCTGGGCGGCAGGCAGGGCCTCCGCCGTTGGGGCCGCGGCAAAAAGAGTGATGGGCTGGTTGCACATATGGGCGAGCACGGCTGAGCGGCGCACTGCCTGCAAGGAGCGCGAGCTGCCATCGGTGCAGATGAAGAAGCCTTCCTTCTCGAGACTCTGGCGCGCCACCAGCACCGAGCAGGGCGACATGGTGGTGACGGTCTGGACGATGCCTTCATCGAAAAAGGCCTTGATCTCGCCACGCCAGCGCGAGGGCTCGCCGAGGATCATCAGGTTATAGGGGCCGAGTTCGTACTGATCGAGAATGCCACCCGCCACATCCGGCGCCGTCTTGAGTTTCAGGACCACATGGCGGCCTTGCGGGCTCTTGTATTGCACTTTTGTGTCACCGGCGGCATCGCCCCAGGCGCTGGCATGGGCGCCTTCCATTTCCCAGCCTTCGACGTCGATGCCTTCTTCCTTGAGGATGCCAAGGGATTCCTTCAAGTGGCGCACGCCCGGCAATTCAAAGCCGGCATCGATCATGTTCTGGCGGGCGAGGCGCACCTGCAGACCACCCGAATGGAGCCCCTGGTCGATGGGGCGGACATAAAGCACGATAACGTCGCAATCATCAGTGACGGCAAGGCGAGCGGCAAAGCGCACATTGGTGAAAGCTTCGGGCGTGCCATCAATGCAGGCGAGGATGCGAAAGCGGTTGCGGCGCTGGGCGCGCAACTGGCTGATGGTTTTTTCGACCGCCGCTTCCTGGCGGTCGCTGAGGCCGGTGCGCCCGAGATAGTTGAGAAGGCCCATGTCCTACACTCCCAGTTCGGGCCAATAGAAGGTGGAAAGCGCCATCAGGATCAGGAAGGAAAGCAACATCATGCGCGCGCCAACCTTGAAGAAATCCGCGGCCTTCAGATAACCCGACGCGTAGATGATGGTGAAAGCGGGTTGCGCGGCGGGTGTCAGATAGCCCGATGCCGATGAAATGGCCGCGAGGAAGCCTGCAATCAAGGGGTCGTGGCCTGCCGCCACGGACATTTTCAGAATGACGGGCGAAAGGACTGCAACCGCAGCGCCCGCGGTCATGGTGTTCGAGACGAAAATCGTGAGGAGCGAGACGGTGGCATCGAACGCCAAGATGCTGGAGCCCGCCACCCCTTGCACCGCAGCCAGCACGCCATTTGCCACCCATTCGGCAGCGCCCGTTTCCTTCATTTGCAGGCCAAGAGAGATGGCAGCGGCATAAAGAAGGACAATGCCCCAGTTGACACCTCCATTGATATCCTCCCAGCGGACGAGGCCCAGGACAAGAAAGGTGACAGCACCGGCAATGGCAACAATGCCAAGACCAAGGGTGGAGGAAAAGACGGCCCATCCCACGACAACAGCCGTGAAAACGGCAATCGTCATCCAGCCCGAAGCCTGCATGGGTCCTTCAAGGTTCACCTGGGTGCGGAGCCGGGTTATGGCGCGAGAGAGGTCGCGGGTTTCCGGCTTGAATGTGAGGATCAGCAAAAGGCTGACAAGCGGCAGGCGCAGCAGGAACATCGGGAAGGCGTAGTAAGCCCAGGTGATGTAATCCATCAGATAGCGCCGCGTTTCCGGATTGGTAGGATCGTAGAAAAAATCCTTCCAATAGCTGATGATGATGGCATTGCGGGCGCCGCCCGACGGCGTTGCCACGCCTGCGATGGAGCAGCCGAAGGAAATGGAAAACAGGATGACGGCGGCGAGATTGTGGACCTTCTTCGGATCATTCGAGGTCAGCGTGATCAGCGTGACGCCAACAGGCAGCATCATGGCGGCGACCGTGTGTTCACCAATGAAGGCAGCGAGGAGCCCGCAGACCGTGGTGATGCCAAAACTGATCCAGAAAATATTCGTGCCGGTGACCCTCACAATTGCCATGGCAATGCGGCGATCCAGTTTCTGTTTGACCACGGCCACGGCGAGCATGAGCGAGCCCATGATGAAGAGGACGGAGTCGGTCATCAGGCTTTTTGCCACCGTGTTTCCATCGAGGCCCAGCAGCACGACCTGGCCCACAATGATCATCAGGGCCACGGAGGGAAGCGGCACCGGTTCGGCGATGAACATTACCGTTGCCATCAGCGACATGATGAGGACGATCTGCCCCTCATGGGTGAGACCGTCGGGTGTCGGCAGGCCCATGAAGAGGAAGCCCAGCACCATGGTGATGATGAACCAGCGGCGCTTCCAGATGAGGGCGAGGTCTATGTTGCCTGTCACATGGCGGTAACGGAGGTAACCGCGCCGGCGGAAGCGGGAAAGGCCGCGCACGGGCTCGTGGGCCTGGAGGCTGTCACGGGCCAGAGTAAATGTGGCGGCGGCTTGATTCATTTCTCCATCTAGGACCGGGTCTGCGTGCGCGGCAAGTGCCAATGCGCCGAATGGGGGTTCGCCAGCGGCATGCGGCGTTGACAGAATCCGCACCCCGGCGGACAAAGGCAAAAAGGACCCTTCCACATGGTTTCATCCGACGTCCAGGCAGCACTCGACCATGCCGATGAGAATAAGGCCGCCAATATTGACCGGCTGTTTTCATTTCTTTGCATTCCCTCCATCAGCACCGATCCGGCCTACCGGGATGAATGCAAGAAGGCGGCGGAATGGATCGCAGGAGAGCTGCATTCGCTGGGATGCACATCAACGGTGCGGGAAACCCCGGGCTGCCCCATGGTGGTGGCCCATTATGTGCCGCCGGGCGCCACCGCCAAGACGCCTCATGTGCTGTTTTATGGTCACTATGACGTGCAGCCGGCCGATCCCCTGGCCTTATGGAACACGCCGCCCTTTGAACCAGTGGTGAAAAAAGGGGCAGACGGGGTGGCGCGCATCTTCGGGCGCGGAGCCGAAGACGACAAAGGCCAGCTCATGACCTTCGTGGAGGCGGCGCGGGCCATCATCGAGACAAGGGGCACTCTCCCCATCAAGGCCACATTCCTGATCGAGGGCGAGGAGGAATCGGGTTCGCCATCGTTGGTCCCCTTCCTCAAGGCCAATGTGAAGGAGCTTTCCTGCGATGTTGCCTTTGTCTGCGACAGCAACATGTGGGACGAAAAAACCCCCGCCATCACCACGCGGTTGCGGGGGCTTGTGCATGAGGAAGTCTCGCTCAAAGCGGCGTCCATTGATCTCCACTCCGGTCTTTATGGGGGCGCTGCCGCCAATCCATTGAAGGTGATGAGCAGGCTCATCGCCTCGCTGCATGATGCCAAGGGTAAAGTCACCATTCCCGGTTTCTATGATGGCGTGAAGCCGCTGCCTGCGGCGATCCAGAAGCAGTGGCGTTCGCTCAAGTTCAAGGAAAAGGCTTTCCTTGGGGAAGTGGGCCTCAAGCATGCGGTGGGCGAGAAAGGCAAAACGGTGCTTGAGCAACTTTGGGCAAGGCCGACGGCGGAAGTGAACGGCTTATGGGGTGGCTATCAGGGCGCAGGCACCAAGACAGTCATTCCGTCGGAAGCCCATGCCAAGTTTACCTTCAGGCTGGTTGGGCAACAGAAACCGGAGAAAATCCTCAAAGCTTTCCAGGCCCATGTGAGACGCGTGGTAGGCAAGGATGCAGAGATTACATTCTCGAAAAATGGCGGCGGCAATCCGGCCTCTGAAATCAGCGAATCGAATCCGTGGATCCGCAAATCGGCCGGGGCGCTGAAACAGGAGTTCGGCCGTGAGACGGCATTGGTCGGATCAGGCGGCTCCATTCCCATTGTGCGCTATTTCAAGGATGTTCTCGGCATGGATTCAGTGCTGGTGGGCTTTGGCCTTAATGACGACGCCATCCATAGCCCCAATGAGAAATACAATGTGTCGAGCTTCACCCATGGCATCCGCTCCTGGATCAGGATCATCGACGCCATTGGAAAATAGGACTTGCACGGACGGCAGTCTCGCTAAGGATCTCGTTCAATGAAACTTGTGTTCAAGCCGGCGCTGGCGCTGGGCCGCATGCTCAAGGCGCGAAAGATATCGTCGCGTGAATTGCTGCAGGCCTGCCTTGACCAATATGCGGCGCATAACAGCCGCCTCAATGCGGTGATCGCCACGGATTTTTCGCGGGCCTGGAAAGCCGCCGACGCGGCAGACCGCAGGCTCAAGAAGAAAGCGACACTTTCGCCTTTCGATGGCGTGCCGATGACGGCCAAGGAAAGCTTCGACTGGGCGGGCCAGCCTTCGACATGGGGTGATCCGGCGCTCGCCAACAATATCGCCAAGACCGATGCCGTGGCTTTGACGCGCATGTGCG
>JBIOWL010000229.1:0-5180 GCA_044868645.1 Aestuariivirga sp. | reverse complement strand
GTCCCTTGCGAACCGAGAAACAGCTTCCGCCCCTCAGGGAGCGTGACGTCCCGTCCGTTCGCCCGCCGCGAGCCGTCGCGGGGAGCATCACCGGCTTTTCGCATTCGGCAGCGACTTCACGGATGATGTGGATGGACTCGGCCTCAAGGCGATCAAGATGGGTCATGGGCCGGTCGGTGCTGGCCGCGCGAGGTTCCTGCGCTTGTGGCGAAGAAGTGACCTCGCGCATGGCGGCGCGGACCTTATCCATGGTGCGGGTAGAAGGCGAGCGGCCCTTCCTCAGGTCAAAGACAAAATTGGGATCGCCCAGGGCATCCTTGCCGAAACTTGTGGGATCAAGGCCCGCACGGGCCAGATAGGCGTCGATTTCTTTGAGGAATGATTGGGCGATGGTGTCCATGATAGGATTTCACCTATCACAGGACCTTCTTTAAGTGCAATAGGCCAGTTTTATAGGATCTGACCTATCAAAGACCTTCAGCCACCTTGCGGATGCGCCGGGCTGCCTCGGTCATGGTGGCTTCGTCCACGGTAAGAGCGATACGCACATGGCCCGCCCCGCCCCGCCCAAAGCTTTCGCCGGGCATAGTGACGACAGCCTCTTCGGCCAGGAGTTTGCGGGCAAACTGATCACCACTGAGTCCCGTCGGCCTCACATCTAGCATCACGAACATGCCGCCTTCCGGCAAATGAGCGCGGAGGTGATTGGCGCCCTTGAGACCAGCCACCAGTGCCTCGGCGCGGGAAAGATAGGCATGCTTGGCGGCGGCATTTTCTGGAAAGTCGCCATCCAATGCGGCGGTCAATGCTTCTTCAAGAAAGGGGTGACCGCCGAAAAGCATGGTTTCCGAGACGGGCAATGCTCTCCGGCAAAATTCTTCGGAGGCTGCAATCCAGCCACAGCGGAAGCCCGGCAGGGCGTGTGATTTTGAAATGGAGGAGACGACGACGGTGCGCTCTTCCAGCGACTTGTCGAAGAAGGGCGAGATGAAGTGGTGGCCTTCATGGACCAGCGTGGCATAGACTTCATCGGACACAATCCAGAGATTGTGCTTTTTGGCGAAGGCGCCAAGCCGCGAGATTTCTTCCTCAGTGAAGACAGCGCCTGTCGGGTTGCTCGGTGAATTGAGCAGCATCGCCTTGGTCTTCGGCGTTACTGCCTTTTCCAGCAAATCGAAGTTGATGTGGAAGTCATTGTCGGGATCAAGACGCACCGGGACGGGCACACCGCCGGGGGCTGTGACGACTGCTTCGTAAGTTGCGTAGTATGGATCAAGCAGCAGCACTTCATCACCAGGCTCGATGATGGCCATGAAGGCCACATAGAGTGCCGCCTGTGTGCCGGGAAGGAACAGGAATTGCGATGGCTTGATCTCGCGGCTTGTCTGCCTTGTGTAGTAGCGCGATAGGGCCTCGCGCAGCTTGTGCGCGCCTTCGCCCGCAGAATAGCCGAGATTGCCATGGCGGATGCCGGCCTTGGCAGCATTCAACACAGCGGCAGGCGGCGCCACATCAGGTTCGCCAATAGAGAGGAAGATCAGTTTCTCGCCCCTCGCCTTTCTGTGCTTTCCCTCGATGTGGACGGCCCATTTCTCCGAACCGAGGCGCGAGAGCCTTTCTGTGATGGATGCGTATTTCATGGGAGCGCTGGCTAGCAGAATTTCATGGTCGGCGGATAGATGGCGCGCGCCTCACGCCTCCACCTTTTCGCGGGCCTGCCTTGTGAGCGTCACATAGTCGGTCTTGCCGGAACCGAGCACGGGCAAGGGATCAAGCGAAATGATGGTCTTTGGAATCATCAGCTCGGAGCAGCCAAGTCTCTTCAGGCTTGCGGCAATCTCTTTCTTGTCGGGCTTGGGAAGCGTGGTGAAAAGTACAAGTTGCTCGCCCTTCTTGGCATCGGGGGCACCTACCACGGCATGATTATGGTCTTTGTAGAGTTCCTGCAGTTTCGCTTCGAGAGCTGTGAGGGAAATCATTTCTCCGGCAATCTTCGAGAAGCGCTTGGCGCGGCCCTGAATGGTGACGAAACCTTGATCGTCGACGGTAACGATGTCGCCCGTGTCATACCAGCCATCGGGCGGTGCTTCGAGCACGCCCGGATTGTCGGCACGCAAATAGCCCAGCATGATATTGGGGCCCTTGACCCAAAGGCGACCGCCCTCCTCGATGCCTTCTACCTTTTCGATCCTGTACTGCATGCCGTCGAAGATGCGGCCCACTGTACCGGATTTTGAATGCATGAAGGTGTTGGCAGCGATCACCGGCGCGCATTCGGTGGCGCCATAGCCTTCGATGATGCGAAGGCCAAAGCGCTCCATGTAAATCTGACGCGTTTCCGGTTTCACGCGTTCAGCGCCGCCCACCAGCAGGCGCACGTTATAGAAATCATAAGGGTGGGCATTACGGGCATAGCCGTTGAGGAAGGTATCGGTGGAGAAAAGGATCGTGGCGTTTGTGTCATACACAAGCTCCGGCACGATCTTGTAGTGGAGCGGCGAGGGATAAAGGAAGGCGCGCATGCCGGTCGTCGTCGGCAGCACCACGCCGCCGAGGAAGCCGAAGGCGTGGAAGATGGGCAGAGCGCAGAAGAAGATGTCATTGGGCATTAATGCAATGCGCGCCAAAATTTGGTGGCGGTTGGCGGCGAGATTGCGGTGGGAGAGCACGACGCCCTTGGGCACACCTTCCGAGCCTGAGGTGAAGAGAATGACGGCGGGCGTATTGGCGTCTTTCGTGGCGCCGCAGGCCCTGAGGCTTGCATTAACGGTGAGACGTTGAACGAGGCCTCGCAGCTTATCGACTGCACTCACCGTCTCGCGCACATCTTCGAGATAGATGATCTTGCACTCCTTCGAGAGGAAGTCGATGTCGCCTTGCATCTCGCCGGCTTCGATGAATTTGCGTGAGGTGACGATGGTGCGCACCTCCGCCGCCGTGCAGGCGGCTGCCATGTTCACGGCACCGGTTGAGAAGTTCAGCATGGCGGGCACGCGGCCAAAGGCGTGAAGGCCGTAGATCGCTGCAACCGCCGCATTGGCGTTGGGCAAGAGCACGCCAATATTTCTCTGGCCTGGCGTCAGCCCTGCAAGCTTGCGGCCAAGGATGAAGCTTCCCAGCACAAGGCGGCTGATGCTCATTGGCGTGCGTTGGATGTCTTCAAGGATGATGCGATTGCCGCCATAGGCAGCCTTGGTATCGAGCAGGGCCTGCCACATGGTCTGGTCCATGTTGGAGGAGCGGAAGACCATGTCGGTCATTACTGTGTAAAGTTTTTCCGCCTGGTATTCGCGGAGCGCCGCGCCCTTCAGATTCTCCGGTGACTCCGAAGACACTGGCGGCAGGAAAGTCAGCGTGATCTTTGGAAAGAGCCTCCGTGGATAGACGCCGTGCAACTTCGTGAAAGGCGAAAACTGCGCGCCCTCAATGCGCACGGGGAGAATCTTGGCGCGGGCCATGGCGGCGACGGCACCCGGACCTTCATAGATTTTCATCAGGCTCCCGGTGACGGTGATGCGGCCTTCCGGAAAGATCACCACGCGGCGGCCACGTTTCAGGGCGTCCACAAGGGTGCGCAAGGTCATGGGATTGCCGGGGTCCATGGGGCACAGTTCAAAAAGCGCGAAGGCGGGCTTCACCCACCATTTCTTCGCCATTTCGGTGTTGATGGCAAAGCTCGCCTGTTCGGGCAGGAAGGCGGAGAGCAGCGGACCATCGAGCAGCGATGTGTGATTGGCAACGATCAGTGCCCTGCGGCCAGCAGCTTCAAGGTTTTCCATGCCCCGCACCTCGACACGATAGAAGAGCCGGAAGAAGAAACGCGCCGCCGCTGCGAGCAGATCGTGGGGTAAAAGCCGGATAATGTAGGCTGCGGCCAGAAGATTTGCGAGACCGAGGGCGAGAAAGAGACCGCGCGCCGAAAGGCCCGCCGAGAGCAGAAAGCCGGAGGAAACCGTCGCCACAATCATAAAGATGGCATTGATGATGTTATTGGCGCCGACCGTCCGGGCGCGGAGATAATAGGGCGTTCTTGCCTGCATGATGGCAAAGAGCGGCACCACATAGATGCCGGAAAGCGCGGCAATGACCGCAAGATCAACGAGCACGTGAAGGCCGCGAAGAGAGGCGATGAGCGAGAGGACCGTTGCCGTCTGGCCTTCCGGCGTCAGCGCTGTGGCGCGGCCTGCCGAGAAATAAAGGTCGATCATGAAAAGGCTCATGAGCAGGGCGGCGAGCGGGACGTATTTCGCGGTGATCTGGCCGCGGAGCAGGCGGTTGCAGAGGATGGAGCCAGTCGCGATGCCGATAGAGAAAAGCGCAAAGATCAGCGTGGCGATGAATTCATTGCCTCTCAGGCTGTCGAAGGTGAAGAGCGGAATTTGCGTCACAAAGGTGACGCCCAGGAACCAGAACCAGGAAATGCCGAGGATCGCCTGGAAAACATCGGGGCGTTGGCGCACCATGGAAATGACGTGCCAAGTTTCGCCGAGGAGATTCCAGTTGAGCTTGAGATCGGGCTGGGCAGACGGTGCATCGGGAATGAGCGTCGATGTCCAGAAAGAGAAAACACCGATTCCCACCATCACTGCGGCGACGGCGAAATGGCCGCCCTCTTGATTGATAGCGAGCGTGCCGAAGATGGTGCCGAGCAGGATGGCGATGAAAGTTGCCATTTCCACCATGCCGTTGCCGCCGAGGAGTTCTTCCTTTTCCAGGTGCTGAGGCAGAATCCCATATTTGATGGGGCCGAAGAATGCGGCCTGGCAGCCTGCAAGGAAAACGCAGAACATCTGCAGCGGCACCCAGCCATGGAAGAGCGAATAGGCCGAAATGGCCACAATGAAGATTTCAACGAAACGGATGCGACGGGCAAGCCAGGCCTTGTCAAACTTGTCGGCCATTTGCCCGGCGAAGGCAGAGAAGAGGAAAAAGGGCAGGATAAAGAGGGCCGCCGACCTGGTGTTGAGAACGCCGCCTTGCTCGTTGCCCAACGTGGTCAGAAACAGGATCGCCAAGGCATAGCGGAAGACATTGTCATTGAAGGCCGACATGGCCTGGGTGACGAAGAGCGGCCAGAATCTGCGGGTCTTCAGGAGGGCGAACTGGTTAGGGCCGTGTGACTGCATCATGCCTTCCGATTTGTTGTCCTGCTGGATTCACACAGGGACGTTGCAGGGTCA
>JBIOWL010000228.1:0-2618 GCA_044868645.1 Aestuariivirga sp. | reverse complement strand
TGGCGGCGTTCGAGATCGTTCAGCGCTGCTGCCACGACCGCCATGGCCGGTTTCAGATCCGCTTTTTCCGCCTCGCGGCAAATGACGGTCATCACCTGTCCTCGCGTGAAGCTGCCGTCATGAGACGGACGGCATGTCCTGCAGCATCATCCACCCTCCAGCCGCGATGAGCAACACGCCGGCAATGCGTGAGACCGGCCAGCCGGCAGGAACGATCTTTTCAAGGAGTATGAAGATGGCAAGCGCCGCGATCCACGCGAGGTTCATGAGTCCCATCACGAACAAAATTGCCATGAGTGCCCAGCAGCATCCGATACAATAGAGGCCGTGGCGCCACCCGAGCTTGAGTGCACCGCCCGCATCGCGGCGAAAGCCGCCATGCTGCTGGATGAATGACAGAGGAGCGTGGCACTGCGACAGGCAGCGTTCCTTGAGCGGCGCCCATTGGTAGAGACCTGCCGCAATCAGCAATGCCCCGCCAAGCGTGCTGCCGGCGATCGTCAGTGTCGGCGTCAGCAGCAGGGCACGCTCCAGTGCCCATTGGGCCGAGGTCGCAGCGAGTGAAAAAACCATCCACGCCACAAGGTAGCCGCCCGCGACACAGCCGGCAGGGGCGAAGGGCTTGCCACGGTCGGCTGCTTGCCGCGCCACCCCCGCATAGATCAGTACCATCGGCGCAGCCGACGGCAGCATCATGCCGGTCATCATCGCCGTCCACATGGCGAATGTCACCGCGAATGCCAGAGCTCCCGGCTGCGCGGCCTCCGGCATCGCCATGCCCTTCATGTCCATTCCCTGCATATGGCCGGCGAGCCAAACGATCTGAAGCCAGGCGAGGAGGCTGATCACCGCAATCGCGCCGAGCACGATCAACCGGTCATGTCGCAGCACTTTTTCCATCCTTGCTTCCGCCATCGCGCCTCTAGTGAACCACGCCGCTCTGCGTCATGTGGATCTTTGCGAACTGGGCATGCGAATCCGGAATGTCGAGTGCGAGCGCACCTTTTGTCGTCGCCCAGCCGCGGCCCACTTCGGCGACATCATATTCGAAGCCGTGGGGAAGATTGATCCGCCCGCGGTGTTCCTTCCCCGTCACTGGATTGAGGATGGGCTCGCCGCGGGCCTCGATCACCCCTGGTACCCTAAGCCGGGCCCTGCGCCCCTCGATGTCGACCTCGAATTCGATCTGGGCCACGATTGCGTCGTGAACCTTGTCGTAAGTGGTGGAGAACACCTGGAAGATCGTAGCCCCGGGATCGGTGTCCTGGCCTGCGAGGATCCGCAAGAGTGCCTGCCGCTGCTCGGCCGTGCCGCGCTCATCCACGATCGGCACCATCTGGCCGTGCCGCTCGTGAATGGGGCCAGGCCAAGCCACGATGCCGGCGAACCTCAAGCCATCCAGCCTGATCGTGCCATGATGGCCCTCATCGATCTGGAACGCGAGCACGGCATGACATTTTCCATGCGTCGGCCGCGCATTGAACTGGCATGGACAGCCATAGGCGCAATTGCAATGCACGAATTCCCGGCCCTTGATGGTCCATTCAATGTCGGCCATATCCGGTCCCTCCTTCGCTTGTTTTGGCGGGCGCAACCATAGCCAGGCAGCGCGGCACTGGCCAGCACGCGGTCCCATTAACCAATTCTTACCGGCTATATCCTAGGTTGCGATGAAATCTCGGTTGCATCTTGGGCATGTAATGCCGGGAAGGAACGCGCATGGCTGAAACATCCTCGCGGGTTGATTGGGTGGATTACAGCAAGGGGATTTGCATCATCCTTGTCGTCTTCATGCATTCGACGCTCGGTGTCGAAAATGCCCTGGGCACAACGAGCTGGCTGCATGGCTTCATCGAATGGGCGCGCCCGTTCCGCATGCCGGATTTTTTCATGCTCTCGGGCCTCTTTCTGGCGAGCCGCATCGAGCGTCCCTGGCGCGCTTTTCTCGATACCAAGCTTCTCCACTTTGCTTATTTTTATGTGCTGTGGATGACCATCCAATTTTCCCTCAAGGCGCCGAGCCTCTATTCGGATTCCGCGCCCGCGGAAATCTTCACGGCCTATGCCTGGGGCTTCGTCGATCCTTACGCCACGCTGTGGTTCATTTATCTTCTCGCGGTCTTTTTCCTCCTCGTGAAGACACTGCGTTGGGCACCGCCCGCGGCCATATTCCTGGCCGGCGCCGTCCTGGAAAGCCTCCCCGTAGAAACCGGCTATATTTTGCTCGACGAATTCGCGGCGCGTTTCGTCTATTTTTATTCGGGTTATCTCTTCGCCTCGCGCATCTTCGCCTTTGCCGGGGCGATCGCATCCGCATCCCCGGCAGCGCTCGTGCCGGCATGGATTGCCTGGGCTGTCTTGAACGGATGGCTGGTCAAGGAAGGGGCCGCGACATTACCCCTCGTCAGCCTTGCCCTGGGTTTCGCCGGATCGGCGGCGGTGATCACGGCGGGAGTTCTGCTTCTTCGCTCGCGCTGGGCGAAGGCGCTGCGCTATTGCGGGGAGAATTCCATCGTCATCTATTTGGCCTTTGTGCTCTTCATGGCGCCTTCCCGTATCGTGCTGATCAAATCGGGTCTCATCGCCGATCCTGGCCTCATGGCGCTGGCTGTCACGGC
>JBIOWL010000227.1:0-5960 GCA_044868645.1 Aestuariivirga sp. | reverse complement strand
ATCAACACGTTTTGCATTCGGCCTTGGCGGCTTGAGCACCAGTGCCACCCGGCTCTGGAATTTTTCATCCTCGCCAGAAACCACAAGTTCGATCTCCGCCGCCACGGCCTCGAGTAAATTTGAAAGCCACTCGCCATCCGTCTTGGCAAAATCGCCCAGCACATGCGGCATAACGAAATCCTTGACGCCCGGATGCCCGATACCGAGCCGCATCCGTTTGAAGTCGGGCCCCAGATGGGCGGCGACAGAACGGATGCCATTATGCCCTGCAGCCCCGCCGCCCAGCTTCACCCGCATCTTGCCGGGTTGAAGATCAAGCTCGTCGTAGAACACGTAAACCTGCGTCAGCGGAATATTGTGGAAGCGCACTGCCTCTCCCACCGCCCTGCCGCTCTCATTCATGTAGGTCTGCGGCTTCAGCACCAGCACCTTTTCACCGCCAATGACGCCGTCGGAAACGTCCGACTGGAACTTCTTGCGCCAGGGCGAGAAATGATGGCGGCGGACAATTTCGTCGACCGCCATGAAGCCAATGTTGTGGCGGTTCCTGGCGTATTTCGCGCCGGGATTGCCAAGGCCTGCGAACAGGAACATGGGTGCCGCCCGGGAAAAGCGCCAGGCGGCGCGTTACTTCTTCTTTTCGGCGGGAGCAGCCGCGGCCTTTGCCGGAGCAGCGGCAGCGGGTGCGGCGCCGGGCTTTGCAGGCGCAGCACCTGCAGCAGGCGCACCCGCAGCGGCAGCTTCGGGCGCCTTCTGAGCCGTGGCTGGCACATCGGCAGCGGCTGGTGCCTCGACCACCACTTCCTCTTCTTTCGCCTGGGCCGAAATCGAACACAGCGTCACGTCTTCGCGGACAGCCGAAGTCACGCGATTCGGCAGCTTGATCTCCGACAAGTGAACGTTCTGGCCGATCTGCATGCCAGTCAAATCCACCACGATATCGTCGGGGATGAAATCGGCCGGGCAATAGAGCGAAACAGTATGCGAGACCACGTTCAGCACGCCGCCCGCCTTGAGGCCGGGGGCTGCTTCCTGGTTCTTGAAATGCACAGGGATGTCGACGGCGATGCGCGCATCCTTGCCAAGGCGCAGGAAATCCACATGGATGATGCGGTCCTTCACTGGCTCGAACTGCACATCGCGCGGAATGGCGCGCACGGTTTTGCCGTCAACGTCGAGGTCAACGAGCGTGGACAGGAAACGGCCCGTCTCCACATGGGGCAGCACGGTTCTGTAGGTGAGCGTGATGAGCTGCGGGTCCTGCTTGTCGCCATAGACAACGCCCGGGATATCTCCCGTGCGGCGTACGGCGCGAGCGGCCCCCTTGCCGGCGCGGCTGCGCGCGGCAGCCTTGATCGTAACGATCTTAGACATGGTTTATCTCCAAAATTGAAAATCCGGCCTCCCTCCAGGGGTGGACGTCGCCGGATGGCCGGGGCCTATAGGGGAAATAGCGGGGGGATGCAAGTTTGGCCCAGATTCCCCCTTCCTTCAGGGAGTGAGCTTTCCTGCCTTCACCCTCCCTTTAGGGAGGGGCCGGGGGTGGGTCGGATCACAACGCCCGGCTGAAATACAACACCTTCACCTTGTTGGGCTCTCCAAACGGCTCGCATTCCGCAAAGCCTTCAGACTTGTAAAGCGCGATGGCTGGCTCAAGGATTGGCAAGGTATCAAGCCGCATCACGCCATAACCCAGCTTCCGCGCCTCCTCCATGATGGCTCTGACCAGCACCCGCCCCGTGCCATTTCCCCGGCCCTCAGGCGCGAGATAAAGCCGCTTCATCTCGCAGCAGCCATCTTTCTCAGTTGCACGCAGGGCAACGCAGCCTATGGCCTCCCCCGCTTCATTCCTTGCCAGGAACAAAGCCCCGGTGGGTGGCGCATATTTATCGGGCAGGTTCTCAAGCTCGGCGCCAAAATTCTGGAAGCAAATATCCACATCAAGCGCCGCCCAATAGTCGCGAAACAGGCGGCGCACATCTTCGATGTCGCCGGCTCCACGCGCATGGCTGATCGTTATCATTCGGCAGTCATTGCTCCTGGCCCGGCTGATACCACTCCACAATCAGAATGTTGAGATCATCCTTTGGCTCGAAATTCGTCTTCCTCACCTCGAACTGTGTGGGCGAGATTTTGTTCACGCCCTCGGCGCAGAAACTCACGAGATTCTCAGGCTTTCCCTTATCCACCACCAGCCGGAAATCCTTGATTGGCCCCTTCCAGTTAGCGCCGGAAGACAACACATAACCGATCCACCATTCGGTATAGGGCGCGCCCACTTCAACATTGGCCTTGCCTGCCAGCGCCTTATCGAAGGCAGCATACCAGCTGTCCTCAATGCAGAACTTGCTGCCATGTTCCTTGCTCCAATCCTCCTTGCGGAACTCCGGGTTGAGCGCCCCGCCCACGCTGCCGCCGGCAATGGGCATGTAGCGGTGCTGCACAGAAATTGTCTTGCGCGCCGGGAAGACCTGATTGCGCGTCACCGTGATGCGAAGTGACCAGGTGGACGCATAGAATGGCTGGCCGTCGCCGCCCTGATCCTGGATCAGACCTTCATCAAGCAGGACCTTGAGTTCCGTCTCCGGCAGGGCCGCCACTTTGGCGCTGAACCCCTGGGCATCATCAGATGCGTTAAGCGGCAGCCCTAACGCCATGATCCTTTTGGTTATGTCGCCGCCTTCGGCGAAAGCCTGCTCCACCACATCATAGCTGACTGGAGCTCCTTCGACGGTTGTCTGGAACGCAAGCTCCTTCTTCATGTCGTGGAAATAGCCCTCTCCATTCTCGTCATAGACCTGGTCCGGCAGCGGGAAGGCCACGAGAGTTTCGACATCCTTGTCCGTGGTGTTGGTGAAGCTGTAGTCCACCCGCACCTCGTCCTTCGAGATGTAGAGATCTTCGCTGTCGAGTGAAATCGCGTCCGTTTCCTTGAGTGCCAGGCCGCCGATGGCGATCTCCGCCATGCTGTCATTGGCGGCTGCCGGGCCGAACCATCCGAAGAACACCAAAATCGCAAAAACAAACCGCATAGAAGCCTCCTTGGAAAATATACCTAGTACATCTTCACCGGTTTGTCAAGGAATTAATTCTTTAAACGGTAGCCCGTTTTGAATATCCAGGTCACAATGCCGAGACTAAGGACGAGGAAAAGTCCGGTCGCGCCCAGGCTCAGGCCCACGTTCACATCTGATACCTCATTGAAACTCCAACGGAATCCGCTGACGAGATAGACCACCGGGTTGAACAGCGACAGCGTATGCCAGAAAGGCGGCAGAACCTTGATGGAATAAAAGCTTCCCCCCAGGAAAGTCAGCGGCGTGATGATGAGAAGCGGGATGATCTGCAGTTTTTCAAAGCCGTCGGCCCAAAGTCCGATGATGAACCCCAAGAGACTGAAAGTAACAGCCGTCAAAAGAAGGAAAGCGATCATCCAGAACGGGTGGCGGATTTCCAGCGGCACAAAGAACCAGCTTGTCGCCAAGATCACCAATCCAATAATGATAGATTTCGCGGCCGCTGCGCCCACAAAGCCGACGATCATTTCAAGCGCCGAAATAGGCGCCGCCAGAAACTCGTAAATCGTGCCGGAAAAACGCGGGAAGTAAATGCCGAAGCTGGCGTTGGAAACAGACTGCGTGAGCAGCGCCAGCATGATGAGGCCGGGCACGATGAAGGCGCCATAGGATACGCCCTCGATATGGTTGATCTGGCTGCCGATCGCCGCGCCGAACACCACGAAATAGAGCACCGTCGAAATCACTGGCGAAATCAAGCTCTGTCCGATGGTGCGGAAGAACCGCTTCATCTCGAATGAGAAGATCGTATAAGCCGAGAGCCAGTTCATTGCTTCACCAACCCCAAAAAAATGTCTTCGAGAGAAGATTGCTCTGTATGCAGATCATCGAAGGCGAGATTGGCCTTGGCGAGATCGGCTAGCAGCTTGGCGATCGAGTCCTTGCTGGAACGCACGTCATAGGAATAGTGCAGTTCCCTGCCACCATTCAGAAGTTCGAGCCCCTGCCGCGCCAGCGCCTTGGGGAGTTTCGCAAGCGGTTTCGCCAGTTCAAGCATCAGCTTCTTCTGGCCCATTTTGCGCATGAGCGTCTTCTTCTCCTCGATCAGGATAAGCTTGCCCTTGTTGATCACGCCCACCCGGTCCGCCAGATCCTCCGCTTCATCAATGTAGTGCGTGGTGAGAATGATGGTGACGCCCGTGTCGCGCAATGCCCGTACCACATTCCACAGATCCTGACGCAAGGCCACGTCAACGCCCGCCGTCGGCTCGTCGAGAAACAAGATACGTGGTTCGTGGGCCAGCGCCTTGGCGATCAGAAGCCGGCGCTTCATGCCACCCGACAGCGCCATGATCTTCTGGTCCTTCTTGTCCCACAGCGAAAGCTTCTTGAGCAGCTCCTCAAGATAGGCCGCATTCGTCTCGCGGCCATAGAGGTTGCGGCTGAAGATCACCGTATCCCACACGGTTTCGAAAATGGAGAGGTGCAATTCTTGCGGCACAAGGCCGATGAGCTTCCGTGCTTCGCGGAAAGCCGTCACATTGTCGTGGCCGTCAACCGTCACACTCCCCGACGATTTTGTGACTATCCCGCAGATGATGCTGATCATCGTCGTCTTGCCGGCCCCATTGGGGCCGAGCAGCGCCAGGATTTCACCCCGCTTGATCTCAAGGCTCACCTCATCGAGCGCCTTGAGGCCGGAGGCATAGGTCTTTGAAAGGTTTTTGACGGATATGACGGATGGCATGGCCCCTATAGGTAGCAGCGGTCGGCGCAATTGCAAGTGCGGTCAGGCAAGGCTTTCCCGCAAAATTTCGAGTTCCAGCCATTGTTCTTCCGCTGCTGACAGTTCCTGGGCAGCAGCGGCATGGCGAACGCTGGCCTTTTCAAACGCCTTCGGATCGCGGGCAAATAGCCCGGCATCTGCCAATTGCTCTTCGAGCGCTGCAAGCTCTGCGCGCAGGGCTTCCATACGGTCTGGCAATGCCTCAAGGGCATGTTTTTCCTTGAAGGAAAGCTTTTGCTTGGGCCGCACCGGCTCTTCCGATTGCATCTCCCGCTTCTCGCGAGCCGGAACTTTCGTCGCTTTCAGGACAACCCCTTCGCCGCGCTGCGCCACCATGTCGGAATAGCCGCCGGCATATTCCGTCCATCTGCCCTCGCCCTCATGCATCAGCACCGAACTTGCCACCCGGTCTAGGAAATCACGGTCATGGGAGACAACGATCACCGTGCCCTTGTAATCCGTAAGCATCTCCTGCAACAGATCCAGCGTTTCGAGATCAAGATCATTGGTCGGCTCGTCAAGAATGAGAAAATTGGACAGTCGTGCCAGTTCCCGCGCCAAAATCAGTCGCGCCCGTTCGCCGCCTGAAAGCACCGAGACAGGTGTTCGCGCCTGCTCGGGGCGGAACAGAAAATCCTTCATGTAGGTCATCACATGGCGCGTCTCGCCATTGATGGTGACAGAAGACCCACGCCCACCTGTGATCACGTCCGCAACCGTGTCATCATCCTTCAGACTGTCGCGGTTCTGGTCCAGCGTAACGATCTGCAAATTGGTGCCGAGTTTGATCGTTCCTTCATCAGGTGTGAGCGCGCCAGTGAGCAGGCGGATCAGCGTTGTCTTGCCCGCACCATTGGAGCCCACAATCGCCAGCCGGTTGCCGCGCAGCACGAGAAGATCCATGTCGCGCACAATCTTCCGCTCGCCGAAAGACTTGGTGAGCCCCTCTGCCTCGATCACTAGCTTGCCAGAAAGATCGCCCTTGGATGCCGCAAGCCGCACCCGCCCCTGCTGGCCCACATAGCCCTTCTGCTGCTTGCGCAAATTCGCCAACAACTCAACGCGCCGCATGTTGCGCCGCCTTCGTGCCGTCACGCCATAGCGCATCCAGTGTTCTTCTGCAGCAATGCGCTGGGCAAGAAGTGTCTGCTCCGTTT
>JBIOWL010000226.1:0-5777 GCA_044868645.1 Aestuariivirga sp. | reverse complement strand
ATGGGGTTTGAAGGCGGGTCCTGCCGCTCTTGTTGTGCACTTTGCATGAGCAGGCAGCCAGAAGTTCACTCCCCGAATTTTCTCTCCCACGTCGTCTTCATGATGGGCTCAAGACTATTGCTGGGAGAGGGGGTGGGAAGTTCTTGCCCACTTCTGGAATGTAGCGAGAAGTAGCATTTTCACCGCGCGGTGTCAAGGACTATTTTCAAGAAATGGGCTTTTCTTCAAAATCCCTTTATTCCCAGTGACATGGCCACAACCCGCTCCCATCTCAGGGGCGGGTGTGGCAAATCTGTCAGGCGATTACCGTCTCAGACTGTTGCGAGTACGCGGGCGGGGCCACCCGTTCCACCTGCATGTTTTGGTGCGCCGACAAAGAGTGTGGCGCCCTTTGCAGGCAGCATGTCGAGATTGTTGAGGTTCTCGATGCCGTAATGGCCGGCTGGCAGCCAGGAATAATGCACGGCAAAATCCTTGGAGCTGCCGGGGTCGAGCGAGAGCGTATCGACGCCGATCGCGGCCGCACCTATCTCATGGAGCATGTCGGTTGCTTCCTTGGCAAAGCCGGGGAAGGCGAAGGCGTTGTCCGGCGTGTTTCGGTATTCCGGCTTTCCGACCCTGGCCGCCCAGCCGGAGTTCATGGCAACGCAGGCGCCCTTTGGGATTTCACCATTGGCGGAGATCCAGGCCTCGAGATCAGCCTTGCTCACCATGGCATTGGCGTCGTCCTTGGCCTTTGCCTTTATGTCGACAATGCAGAGCGGGCAGATCAAGCTTTCCGGCGCGAGGTCAGCGACCGAGGTGCTGGACTCCGTGAAATGGAGCGGCGCATCGATGTGGGTGCCGGTATGCTCGAAGATCGTCAGCTTATAGATGGTATAGCCGTCCTTCTTGAAGTCGACGACCTTTTCCTTGGTGATGCCGGGCTTGCCATCGAAGGTCGGGAAATTCTCGTCATAGGCATGGGTGAGGTCGATCACCTTGCCGGATGACTGGGCCAGGGTTTCCCTGGCGCTGAACGCGCTTGCTGCGATTGCGGCAGCACCCGTGGCTGCCATGCTGCGGAACATGTTCCGGCGCGACATCATGCTGGCTTTCACATTTTCAATCACACACTGGTTACACATGGTTTCCTCCTGTTCAGAGGCGAAGAGATTGATACCTGCTTCCACTGAAGGTCAAGACGTCAGGGGCTGAACAGTTCTGACACTTTTCTGTCGGCTACGGCGACACAGCCGGCAAGTTCCGGGCTGATGGGAAGGTCGCGGTGGGCACCAAGCGCACCTTCGCGCGTCAGGTTCCCCGCCGTGCCATCGACAACCCAGATGAAACCGAAAGCCGTTTTTCGGATGGGTTTTGCGCCAGCGCGTGTAATGGCGGCAAAGGCATCATCATGTGTTGTGGATGGATCGAAGACCGCCAGCATGGTGCCGGTGGCTTCGCCTGGCAGAACGGATGCGCGCATCAGCGCGAACATGGCGGCAAGCCAAAGGACGATCACCGCTGCAAAAAACTTGAAGGCGAAGCGGTGAGGCCGGGCAATCATGCGGCGGCGAAGGTTTCGGCGCGCCTCTCGCGGATGGGGAGATGGACGAGGAAGGCAAAGATGCCGAGCGCCACACCCATCCACCAGACTGGATCATAGCTGCCGAACTGGTCATATAAACGCCCACCCAGCCAGACGCCAAGGAATGAGCCGATCTGGTGGCTGAGGAAGGCAAAGCCATAGAGCGTTGCCATGTAGCGCGTGCCGAACATCACGGTCACAAGGCCCATGGTGAAGGGCACGGTCGATAGCCACAGGAGACCCAGAACACTTGCAAAGACGACCGTCGTCAGCGGCGTGATGGGCAGCAGGATGAAGGCCGTCACGGCAATGGAGCGCAGAAGATAGATGAGGCTGAGCGGCAGGCGCTTCTCACGCTTGCCGCCGATGATGCCGGCAGAATAAGCGCCGATGACGTTGAAGAGGCCGATCAGCGCCATGGCGAGGCCCGCCATCTCGCGGTTGATGCCGTGCTCAGCGAGATAGGGCGGCAGATGGACGGTGACGAAGGCGATCTGGAAACCGCAAACGAAGAAACCCGCTACGAGCAGATTGTAGGAGCGATGGCCGAAAGCTTGGGCGATGGCCTGGCGCATTGAGAGGTCCGTTTCGCCTGCAACCTTTGAGCTGCCGCTGGTATTCTGCACCATGAGCGGCATGGCAAACGGAATGATGATGAGCGAGGAGAAGGCGAGAATGATCAGCGCCTGATGCCAGCCATAGGCTGAAATCAAGCCTGCTGCCAGTGGATTGAAGATGAATTGCCCGAGAGAGCCAGATGCGGTGGCAAGACCGAAGGCCCAGGAGCGTTTTTCAGGTGGCACGATGCGGCCGAGCGCCGCCATGACGATGCCGAATGAAGAGAGCGCAATGCCGATGCCGACCAGAATGCCGCCGCCGAAATGGAAGATGAGCGGATTACCGGTGAAGGCCATGATCAGCGTGCCGGCGCAGTAGAAGAGGGCGCCCGCCATCAGCACGCGGGCAGAACCGTAGCGGTCAGCCAATGCACCGGCGAGTGGTGTGGCAATGCCCCAGAGCAGGTTCTGCAAGGCCATGGCGAAGGAATAGATCTCGCGCGGCCAGCTGTTTGCTTCCGAAATGGGAACGGTGAACTGCCCGAAGGTGGAGCGCACGCCGAAATTGGTGATGGCGACGAGGCAGCCTGCGATGAGCACGATCATCGGCAGATAATACCAGGGAAGCGGAGAAGCTTTGTTAGCAGCGGTCATTTTCAGTATCCACACTTCCAGGCCATGAGTTGAGATTGTACTTTTACTTTCTCCATCGGCGGGCTTGACCCGCCGAACCAGTCTGGGTGGGCTGGTCAGGCCAGCCCATGGAGAGAATTAAAATCCACCATTCTTCTTCTAGCAGAACGCGCTTGAATAGATAAGCTGACGAGCTCGCCAATTGGCATGGCCGTCATGCACCACCGGAGCAAATACAATCGCTACACTTGGAACCTGGCGACCAGGACCTTGCCATATTCCGCCACGGCAACGCCCGCGAGGATGATGACGCCCGCAACGATTGTGTGTTGCGTGATGGGTTCGCCCAGGAGGAGGAAGCCGCCGATGGCCGAGAGGATGGGAATGACATAAAGCGAGCCGCCCACTGTCGTGGGCGGCAGTCTGCCCACGGCATCGTTCCACAGCACCGAGGCGAAGATGGTGCCCAGCGGGCCAAGGTAGAAGAGGGCGAACCAGGCTTCGCCGTCGAGGTTCGCAATCACGTTCCAGGCCTCAGCACGGTAAAACAGCAGGGCCGGAATACCCAGCAGCGTGAGATTGATCATCGTGACACGCAGCGAACCGTAGGACTGAACAAGCGGCCGCGAGAGCACGACGCTCAGTGCAAAGGCAGCGCCGCAGGCAAGAATGCAGAGCGCGCCGAAGACGGGATTGCTGCCGCCGATCGCCAAGTCACCGCTCAAAAGATAGAGGGTTCCGGCAAAGGCCAGCGCAAAGCCGAGGAGAATGGGCACGGTGAGCCTGTCCGTTCCCATGGCCGTCGCGAGGGCCGCGATCATCAGGGGCTGGGTTGCCATCAAGAGGCCGCCAGGTCCTGTGGTGATGTAGGTGAAGCCATAGATGGAGCCGAGGAAATAGCCGAAGATGCCGATCCAGGCGGTGATGAGAAAGCGCGGCCAGTCCTTCCGTTCGATCTTCCCGCCCGTGAAGGCAAGCAGCGGCAGGCAGATGAGCGCCACCGAAGTGAGGCGGATGAAGATGGACTCGTGCGGGCCGGCGGCGAGCGAGAAGGAGCGGATGAGGGCAGGCGCAAAGCCCCAGATCACCACCGTCACTGTGAGGGCAATGTAGGCTTTCATCAATGAAGAGGGGAAGGTCATCCTGGCAGGGGACTTGCCCGCTTCGTGAAGGGTGGTCAATGCGGCGCGGCGCTTGCCTGCCCTGTGCATGGCAGATAGCATTCAGGCGTGTTTTGACTTAACCGCCTCCTGACGGTTTCACCACCTCGTACTTCAGATGAGTGACACTGGGGGAGTAGACGGCCCGGTCGCAGATCAACCCAATCAGGCCTTCGCCAAGGTTTTCAAAAAGCCGCGTTCCCTTGCCCAGTAAAACGGGCACAAGCTGGACGTGAATTTCATCGGCTAAGCCTTCTTTCAAGGCCTGCTGGGCCGCGCTTGCCCCCATCACGACAACGGATTTCCGGTTGGCGGCCGCCTTGGCTTGCTTGATGGCGCTTGCGATGCCTTCATTCACGAATGTGAAGGCGGCGCTTTTCATGGCCTGAGGCTTGCGCTTTTCGTGGGTGAGCACAAAGCTTGGCACGGGATAGGGAGTGTCGTCCCAATGCTGGAGGCCTACGTCGAAAGTGCGCTTTCCCAGTACGACGGCGCCGACCATGGCGAAAAGCTCACGTACCATGCCGGAATCAATGCCGTTTTCCTGGTCGCCTTGAAACATCCATTGGTGGAGCCTCTCACCGCCCATGCCCATTGCATTTTCCATGCTGATAGCAGGTCCCGCGACAAATCCATCGAGTGACATTGAAAAAGCCAAGACAACTTTTGACACACGGATCTCCTGAATACTGACGGCAAACTATCGCATCCCGGCGAAGGCGGGGCCAGATGGAAGTTCAGACGGGTTAAGCGCAGGCAGATGAGCAGTACGCTTGCCTGCCCTGTGCGTGGCAGATAGCATTCAGGCATGCGGCGACTCATAGCCATTCTGTTGCTTTGTACGCCAGCAATTGCAGCGCCCGCCGATGATCTGGTGGTGCGGGGCCGTGCGGCGCTGAAAGCCATGGACATCATTGCCGCCATGTCGGCTTTTGATGCAGCGCTTGAGGCAGACCCTTCTCACGTGCAGGCGGCTTATGAACGGGGCCGTGTGCTTTTGAAGATCGGCGAGCCGGACAATGCCGTTGCCGATTTCACCATCGCGGTGATCGGTGATCCGCAGTTTGGCCTTGCTTTTGCGCGGCGCGGGGAGGCGAAGTTCCTGCTCAATGATGTGGGCTCGGCGCTTACGGATTTCGATCAGGCGGTTGCCGTTTCGCCATCGCTGCCGGAAGTTTTTGTGGTGCGCGCCACCTATCGGTTGAAGGTCGGCAATTTTCTCGGCGCGCGCGAGGATATCGTAGCCGCCATTGCCGTCTCTGATGAGGCGCAGAAGGCAAGGCTGCAGAAGATGCTGCAGAGGATGAGGTAATCGTTGGACGTCATCCCGTGCAAGCGAAGCGCGACACGGGACCCTCTGAATCGGTTCAACAATGGAAAGGCTTCAATGGGTCCCGGCGTTCGCCGGGATGACATTTTAGCGGGGATAGTTCGCCATCACCTTTTGCACGGCGGGGCGATTGTCCATGGCCGCCTTGTGGGCTGAGATTTTCGGGAACTTGGACATGTCAACGCCATCGCCCGGCATCCAGGTGGCGATGATGTAGAGATAAGGGTCCGAGACAGTGAACTGTTTGCCCAGAACCCACGGCCCCTCGAAATACTCGTTCTCGATAATGGCGGCGCAATCGGTCATGTTCTGCGCGACCTTCTTCTTCATGCTTTCCTGTGCCGCCGCGTCATCGGACCAGCGGTAGCCCCTGAAACCATGGGCGTGGTTCACATGCACCGTCGAAGCCATGTAGGCATTGAAGGCTTGCATCTTCGCCAATTCGAACGGATCGGAAGGTGCTAGATTGGCGCGTGGATGGGTCTGGGCAATGTACAGCAGCAGCGCCACGGTTTCCGTGAGGATGCCCT
>JBIOWL010000225.1:0-7415 GCA_044868645.1 Aestuariivirga sp. | reverse complement strand
CGAAACTCATCATTCCATCGCTGCAGATCAACATGAAGGCGGGCGAACTTCCCGCGCCGGACGAAAGTGGGAGGCGCTTTCTCAAAGTGCCACTGGATACGATCTAGTTTCGCTGCTCGTAGCTAGTCCTGCGCCGGTGCTTCTTCGCCGGTATCTTCATCCGGCACTTCCCCGTCTGGGGCCTTCGGCGGCTCTTCTACGGGCGGTGGCGGTGCGTTGGGATCCTTGCAGCCGGTAAGCCAGACATCATAGATCGGATGTTCAACGGCGTTGAGGCCCGGGCTCTCTGCAAACATCCAGCCCGAGAAGATACGCTGCCTCTTGTTGCCCGCTTCCAACACATCCACTTCCACAAAAGCATCGGTCTTTGGTTCTTCAGTGATCGGCCGCGTGTAACAGACAAAAGGTTTGACAATAAGCCCGCCAAACTTCGCCTCGCTACCAACGGGCACTTCAAAATTCGTAGTGACACCCGTAATCTTGTCGAGGCCTTCAAAAATGGAGATCGGATTCTTGATGCGCTCTGCCGACGCCGTGGACAGAGAAATCATCACTCCACTTAGGCCACCAAGAAATCCTGTCGCAACCAGGCGACGCAGGCATGTCATTGCGGCGCCGGCTCCGCTCCACCGCCGCCGTCAGCTGGCTTGTTCTTTTCAAACATGGCCTGGCTGATCAAGCTCCAGATGTCCACTGCCCCTTGCGTGAGTGTCATCACGCTGCCATCGGCAAGCTTGGTTTCGGAACCGCCGGGATCCATGGCGATGAACTTGCCACCGAGCAGGCCCTCGCTCGTGACCTTAGCGGCCGTGTCATCGGAGAGCGAGATGGAAGGATCGAGTGTCATCTCGACGCGCGCCATGTAGTTTTCCGTATTGAGGCTTTGCCCCGTGACTGTGCCGATCTTGACCCCAGCGAGCCGTACATCCGTTCCCACATTGACGCCTTCGGCATTATCAAACTCGGCGATGACCTTGTATCCCCTGGCAACGCCCCCACCGACACCCGCCGTCTTGGATGCATAGGCGAAAAAACCTGCAGCAATTGCAATCACTGCGGCGCCCACCAACGTTTCGATCATTGTGGAGGATGTGCTCATGCTGATGCCGCCAGTCTTTGCCAAACTCATTCAGGCTGCCATGCCGAGTAGCCACGCTCCGGCTTACGCGGCTTGAGCCCGCTGGCAATGGAACCCGGCGGCCTATAGGCCTGCGCCGTTCCGGTGAGATTCTCATGGTGCGGCTTTTCCCACTCACGCACCTTGAGATCATCTGCAGAGGGCGGAAGGTCGACGCGGTGGTGAATCCAGCCATGCCATCCAGGCGGCACCTGCGATGCTTCGGAATAGCCCGAATAGATGACCCAGCGCCGCTCCGGAATGGAATCGGGAATGGCGGATTTGGCGCGGTAATAGCGGTTGCCGAGCTCATCGGTTCCCACGTGCTCGCCTTTGCGCCACGTGTAAAACCGCGTGTTCCAGGTGGCACCGTTCCACCAGGTGAAAAACTGTTTGATCAAGCGCATGAAAGGGAATCCGTAACCCGGTTTTCGGGGCCGGAATATGGCGGAACGTGCCCGCTGCGTCCAGTAGCAAATGTTCCGCAGCAGGAGCCCTTTTTACGGTCTTGCTTCGAAGACCGCCGTAGGTTTTCCGCCCTCGGCGGATTGCGCGAGAAGCAAGGCGTTGGGCGCAGCGCGAAGCTCGTCGAGAAGGGCATCCACATCCGAACCTTTGACCGGCAGCGTCGACGGCATGGCAAGCAGGAAGAATCGCTTTCGAAGGATTTCCGGCGTGAGACTGAGCAGATAGACGCTGTTCTTGCCACCATCACTGACCACCTCTGCCTGCGACCTGAAGGCCCGCAGCACTTGGCGGGTCGATCCGTCATTGCTGGTCTTCGTCATGGTGAGCCTTGCACGCAACCCCTGATGCAGCAGCGGCCGGGGCGGGAGACCGGCAAGGGAAGCATTTGAGTCCATGTAGGCGACTGAATCTTTCCAGGTCCAGTTGTCGATCCTGTTCCAGCCTTGTTTTTCAAGATCGCGGGCAAGACTGTCCAGATTGCCCACCCATTGTGCCGCAAAAACCTCTTCCGGCTGGCCGGCAAGATCAACGCGGCGCGGAGAAAGATTTTGCCAGGCCCCGCTGCTCCAGGCCGATTTGTCATAGGCCTGAATCCTGTCTGGCAGGGCATAGATCGCAAGCTGCCTGTCGTGATCCTCTTCAATGTGAAGAACGCCCGCCGCCATGCCTGCAAGCAGGGTGAAGGCGAGAAGCCCCAGCGGCCTGATGCGGCGCGATGGTATAGCTTCGATGACCATGCCAAAGACCGCTGAAAGCACAGCCGCCAGCAAGGCGCCGCCCAGCACGTCGGAAAGCCAGTCGGCGCCGAGATAGACTCGCGAAAAAGCAATGGCGGTGACAACGCAGCCCGAGGCTGCGGCAACAACCGCCCTGCTCCACCGCCCCATGGCATGGCTTGCAAGAACGGACAACAGGCCAAGTGCCAGCCCCGCCATCAGGACATGACCCGATGGAAATGTGCCGTCCAGAACGTCGATGCCCGCAACAGGCTCCGGCCGTTTGATCAGCCAGCCGAGACCGGTACTGAGGAATTCTCCGCACAGCATGATAGCCAGAGCAAGCAGTCCCACCCGCCAGGCACGCCAAGCCAAGAGCCATACAACCATGGCAATCCCCGCACTCCACACCACCTGCCTGTCAGCCAGCATGGAAAGCCCCACCATCAATCCATCGGCGGGGGCATTGCGGAGTTCCGCCATCAGCGAAACAATCGATTGATCCAGGTTTGACACGGCATCGCGCACCACCAGCCCGGCAATGAGATCAGCCAGCGATACCAGCCCCACAACAAGCACGCAGATGAAAAGGAAAATGAGAGATGCCCGCGGATTTTCCGGCGCCACCGCCCTGCCGAAGCGCTGCATTGCGCGGCTGTTGTAGGACTTCGCCCAACGGGAAATGCGAGCGAGAAACTGGTGGAGATAGGGCGAGACACCTGCCGCCGCGAGCCTGATCAGGTATCCGGCCACCGCCAGAATGCCCAAGAGGACGAGCAGCACGACAACAAGACGCCCTGAAAGTTCACCCGCCAGAGCAAGACCCTGTCCAAGCAGCATCCCGGGAAGAACATGGGCGAGGGCCCAAGCAATGCCGGACGTAAAGTTGACGAAGATGAAAAACGGCTGGCTCATGCCCAGCATGCCCACAATGCCGGGAATGACTGCTTTCACACCCGGCACAAAGCGCCCGACGGCAATGGATTTGCCGCCGTGATCGCGCACAAAGTCCTCACCCTTCGCAACAAGAACGGGATATCGATTGAGTGGCCACATAGCCTTGAGTTGCTGGCCGTAGAGCCTGCCCGCCCAATAGGAAACCTGGTCCCCGGCGATGGCACCGATGGCCGTTGCCAGGAAGACTTCCCAGAAGCCAAGATGGCCCGTGCCGACCAGAACGCCTGCGCCAACAAGCACTGCTGTAGAAGGCACGAAGAGGCCAATGATCAGCAACGCCTCGCCAAAGGCGATCAGGAATATGATAGCGATGGCCCAACCCGGGTGGGCCGTGAAGTAGTCGAGGAAGGGTTGGATGTGGTCCATGCGGGCTTCGGTTCCCGGCTCATATATGTATTCTACCGGTTAACAAAGTGGCGAAGTTTCGGGAGAAGCTACGCAAGCCAAAGACGGCCGTAAGGCATCATGGCAATCTGTCTGTTGTTGACGGGCACAATACCGCCGGAAAGGACATCGCGGAACGCGTCCACCCCATGCGCCCTGAGAACGGACTCTGAAACACTCACAAAATCCGGACTGAAGTTGAAGAGGCATAGCAGCCTTCCCTCTTCATCGTCCCGGACAAACGCGAATATGGCAGGGGCATGAACGTCAATAATGCGGCAGGGATTGCTGGCGCCAAGGCAGGGCTGCGACTTGCGGGCCGCCATGATGTGCTTAACGCCAACGAAGAGCCGCCCCTCTGGGCCTGTTCCTGCTTGGGCGGATTTCGCCTTTTTCCAATCCATTTTCGGCCTGTGCAGCCAGCGATTGTCGTGGGCGTGTTCGGGAACCGAGACAAAGTCGTAATCATTCAGGAGCCCGATCTCATCGCCCATGTAAAGCAGGGGAAGCCCGCCAAAAGAGGCCAGCAGCGCAAAGCCAAGAAGCATGCGTTCAACCGCCATGATAACGGCCGCTTCATCTTTGACTTTGAGGGCCGCCTCAAGCCCGGCGAGGCTGGCAAAGCTCCCGCTGTTCCGGCGATCCCCTGTGGCTGCATTTTCCTGGAAGACGGCGCCGCGTGCAAAGCTGCCGGAGAACTTCCCCGAATAGAAATCAGCGAGATAGTTCCGATGGCCCGCCGCCGACATGCCGGGTATGGCGGCGGCATCTTCTTCGGTAATGGCCCAGCCGATATCGTCATGGCAGCGAATGTAGGTAGCCCAGGAGGCATTGACGAAACTCTCTGGAAAATGGCTGCGCAATATGTGCGTCATGAGCCCTGTCTGCTGGCTTGCCAGCGATGACCAGAACTGCACCATGAGATTGTTGTGATAGGCGAGATTGGCCTCTCGGCCACGATGCCTGCCGACGCCGAGATAAGGCACAAGATCACGCGGCGATACGATAGCTTCCGCCTTGTGGATGATGGCGGGTGCCGCAATCCGCGTCGCCGCGCGCAGCGCCTGCAAGATGTCATGTACCTCCGGCTGGTTCTGGCAGTTACTGCCAAGTCGCTTCCACATGAATGCCACCGCATCGAGCCGCAGCACATCCGCACCCTTGTTGCCGAGATTGAGCATCACATCGACAATCTCAAGAAACACTTCCGGATTGGACCATTTCAGATCCCACTGATGCTCGTTGAAGGTCGTCCACACCCACTTCTTGAAGCCCGGATAATAAGTGAAGTTGCCGGGCGCATCAGCGGGGAACACCTCCACAAGTGTCTTCTCGTAGGCCTTGGGCTCGGCGTCGGTGTCGAACATCCAGTAATATGACTGATAGTGGGGATCGCCCTTCTTTGCCTTCTCTGCCCACTCATGCTCCTTGGCCGTATGATTTAGAACCAGATCAATGCATACGCTGATGCCGCGTTGGCGCAACGCCCTTGCCACATCCCTGAAGTCTGCCATTGTTCCAAGGCGCGGATCGATCTGTCCATAGTCCATGACTGAGTAGCCGCCATCGTTCGGCCCCGGCCTGGGTTTGAGGCACGGCATGAAATGAACATAGGTGGTGCCGAGCTCTTCCAGATAGCCGATGCGATCAAGAACACCGCGTAGCGAACCCGCAAAGCGGTCCACATAGAAGACATACCCCACCATTTTCTCGGAAAGGAACCAGCCCGGATTGAGATCGCGGACAAGGTCGAGGTCCTTCAAATCCTGCGGGCGTTCCAGCCAGCGCTTCAGCAGTAGCGCCTTTAGCCGTGCCTCCAACTCGGGCTTTTCCCCATAGAGTCTTCGAAATGACGACAGCAGATCATGCTCGCTGCGCTGCCAGCGAACATCAAACAGCTTCTTGTCGGAAAGCCCGGCCATGCCTTCGCTCAGAAATTGGCGTGCCAGTGGCGCGCAATGTCGATGCGGCGCGCCACCCACACCTTCTTCTTGCCCGCAATGTAGTCAAGAAACTTGGCAAGCCCCCATGCACGGCCCGGCCGCCCCACAAGACGGCAGTGCAATCCAACACTCATCATCTTGGGCGCGCCGGCCTTCCCCTCTGCATAGAGGAAATCAAAACTGTCCTTGAGATACTGATAGAAGTGCTCGCCAGTATTGAATCCCTGCGGTGTCGCAAAGCGCATGTCATTGGCATCGAGCGTGTAAGGAATGATGAGATGGCGCCCGCCATCCGGCTTCTTCAGCCAGTAGGGTAATTCATCGGAGTAATCATCTGAGGAATAGAGGAAATTTCCCTCCTCCGCGACCAGCCGGGTAGTGTTCATCGAACACCTGCCCGTGTACCAGCCCAATGGCCGCTCGCCCGTCACCTCTGTGTGGATCTTGATGGCCTCGGCAATTTGCCGCCGCTCTTCATCCTCCGCTATATCCCTGTGCTCGATCCACTTGAGGCCGTGAGAGGCGATTTCCCACTTGGCCTTCTTCATGGCCGCCACCTGCTCCGGCGAACGCATCAAGGCATGCGCCACGCCAAAAACCGTCACGGGTAGCTTGCGCTCCGTGAACATGTGCCAGAGCCGCCAGAAGCCGGCACGCGCGCCATATTCGTAGATCGATTCCATATTCCAGTGGCGCTGGCCTACCCAAGGCTGTGCACCAACGATTTCCGATAGGAAAGCTTCTGACGCCGCATCGCCATGGAGAACATTATTTTCCCCACCTTCCTCATAGTTCAGCACAAACTGCACGGCGACATGGGCACCCCCCGGCCACTTGGGATGGGGCGGTTTTTCCCCATACCCTTTCATGTCGCGCGGATAGCTTATCATTGCAGTCTCCAGTAGAAAAAAGCAGCGTTGCCCTGCCTGTTTGAATGATGCAAATAGCCCGCGAATTCAATGGGGGCGGAATGAGCACCACAGACAACCGGCGTACTGCTGACGAGGTCAAGTCGCAAATCCTCGCCAAACTGACCTACGCCATCGGCAAGGACGTCATTGTTGCCAAACGCCATGACTGGCTGGCCGCCACCATTCTGGCGTTGCGCGATTCCATCATCGACAAGTGGATGGCCTCAACCCGCGGCTCCTATCAATCAAAGGCCAAGCGCGTTTATTATCTCTCGCTTGAATTCCTGATTGGCCGCCTTCTGCGTGACGCCCTGAGCAATCTTGAACTGACAGAAGCCTACCGCACTGCCCTTGGCGACCTGAATGTCGATCTCAATCTCATCGAGGAATTGGAGCCCGATGCTGCTCTCGGCAATGGCGGTCTCGGACGCCTCGCCGCCTGCTTCATGGAGAGCATGGCGAGCCTCAACATCCCCGCCTATGGCTATGGCATCCGCTATAACCACGGCCTCTTCCGTCAGGTCATCAAGGATGGCTGGCAGCAGGAACTGCCGGAGGACTGGCTGGAGAACGGCAACCCCTGGGAATTCCCCCGCCGTGAGGCTGCCTATCGCGTTTCCTTCGGCGGCTACATCACAACCGAGAGCGGCAAGGACGGTAACCCACGCCACATCTGGCATCCCGGCGAAGTGCTGCTGGCAACAGCTTTCGACACGCCGATGGTGGGCTGGCAGGGAAAGCGCGTGAACACGCTCCGCCTGTGGAGCGCTCGCGCCCTCGACCCCATCCATCTCGATGCCTTCAACAGCGGCGACTACACTGGCGCGCTGTCAGACCATAACAAGGCGGAAATCCTTGCCCGCGTACTCTATCCCGCCGACTCCACCCCGGCAGGACAGGAACTGCGGTTGAGACAGGA
>JBIOWL010000224.1:0-4356 GCA_044868645.1 Aestuariivirga sp. | reverse complement strand
TCATACAGCGAGGCGGCCACGATCACGGCCAGATAGAGGAAGAAGCTGACGGCGCTGGGATTCTGTGACGGCACCAGCATGGGCGCTACGAAAGCACCGAGGAGGCCAAGCGCTGCAATGAGCGGGCCCTGCCGGCGCGACAGCCAAAGCGCTGCAAGGCCTACGGCAACCAAGAGCGGGAAGCATGTGGTGGGGCTCAGGATGCCATAGAGCGCATAGGCCGCGTAAAGCACGCCAAAGGCGATGACGAGGCCCGCCGCAGAGAGTGCTGCCGGGATATAGCCCTTCGCCACTTCCCCACCGCGCTTTCTCGCCCACTCACCGGCATAGACAAGAGCCGCCGCCGCAATGAGGCCAACGATGACGCGCGCCATGGGTGGAATGAGGCCTGCGTCATGGGCGTATTTCACAAAAAGCAGGCCACCGAGCGCCACAGCAATGCCGCCCGCCCAGACAAACCAGCGTGAGGCCAAAGCTTTCTCCACGTCGCGAGGCGGTGTCTTAGGTGCTGGTTCCTCTTTGGGAAGGGGCTGCGAGACAACCTTCTCCTCAACGGGCGTTGCTTTCGCAGCGATCGGCGGTGCTTCCTTGGCTTTCGCTTTCTTTGGTGCTGGAGCCGAGGCGGGTTGCGGTTCTGCCACTGCTGCCGGCCGTTTCTCAAGCTCGGCCTTCAATCTGCGGACTGCCATCTCCACATTGGAAATCTTGACCAGGGCGATGACCGCGAGAATGGGGCCAGCCAGAAAAATGAGAATCGCAAGGATGAAGAAGGCTTCCATGATGGGAATGCTAGCCTACTTGCCCTTGCCTGTCGAACGGTGGAAAAGCCTGTGGAAATGGCGCTTCGTGCATCACTGACAAAAAGCTTGCGTTTGCCCGATTCCGTTCGCCTTGAAGTGACGAACGGGTTGGTGGGCTATGAGGCCGCCGTGGCTCGCATGGAGGCGAAGGCCGCCGCCATTGCAGAGGGCCGTGTCTCGGAACTCTTGTGGCTGGTCGAGCATCCGCCCATCTACACGGCGGGCACTTCCGCAAAATCTGCTGACCTCGTTGATGCGAACATGTTTCCTGTGTTTCAGACCGGGCGCGGCGGACAATACACCTATCACGGGCCGGGCCAGCGCGTGGCCTATGTGATGATGGATCTCAAGAAGCGCGGCGGTGATGTGCGCGCCTTTGTGGCTGGGCTGGAACGACTCATCATCACGACGCTTGCCGACTTCGGAATTGTTGGTGAAGTGCGCGAGGATCGTGTGGGTGTGTGGGTGCGACACGGTTCTGGCGAGGACAAGATTGCAGCCATTGGTATTCGCGTGCGGCGCGGCGTGAGTTTTCATGGCCTCGCGATCAACGTGTCGCCCGATCTTTCACACTATGATGGCATCGTGCCTTGTGGCGTATCCGATCACGGTGTCACGAGTTTTGCAAAGCTTGGCGTGAAGGCCAGCATGGCGGATGTGGATGCCGCCCTGCTCCGGCATTTTGAAGAAATCTTTGCACCAATCACCTTCTAAAGCGGAACCAAATATACAAATCTCTCCATGGGGCGACTCGATCGGCCCATCCAGACTGGGTCGGCGCGTCAAGCGCGCCGATGGGGGAACAAGAGTCTATGCAAATTCCATGACTGAACTCGGATTGCCCGTCTTTCAATGCCTGCGGTGGCGGCTGCGTTGACACCTTTCCACGCCGGACCTAGCGTCGTGGCGCTTTTGAGGGACCATAAGGCAAGGGAGGGAACAAGATGAGGATGGTACATCGCTGGTTGCCGGTGATTTCCTTGGTGTGCCTGCTGGTTCCGCAAACCGTCAATGGAGCGGAAAAGACCTGTCCCTGGGTACAAAAAGTGCTGGCGGCGCGCGATGTGGATTTCTCCACCTTCAAGGGCAATGCGCTGCCACCTACTCCCGGATCGCCACCTGACCAAACGCAAGTTTCCTATGAGGGCACCCTGGAACTGGCTGTATCGGGCAAGGCAAAGGAGCAAGGATGTTCCCTCACCGTCAGGCGGCGCTACGATTCAAGCACCGGGCAAGAACTGCCACCTGCATACCGTTGTACCATTTCCTGGGATGCGCCTTCGGCGGAGGCAAATGCCGACTATGAATCTATCGCAGGTAAATTACGATCCTGCCTTCCAGATGTCACATTCGACGACAAACGCACCGGGAACGCTTCGGAAGGCACTGAATCATGGTCATTTACCGGCCGCACTGGTGGTGTAAGTATTGAATTGGTGAGGACGGATTACGCTGCCTTTGTCGCCTTGATTATGGGACAGCCGCTTCCTGCGGAACAGCGCCTTGCCGTGGAATTGACGATTGTAAGTGAACAGCCCATGGCGGCGGGACTCAATCTGGACATTCCAGTGATGAAGTAGCTGCTGCTGAAATCGCACATTGAAGAGGGTTCGCGCCGCTTACGCAAATTCCATAATCACCGCATCGACGCCGAGGCTGTCGCCCGGCTTGGCGTTGAGTTTCTTGACGGTGACGTCGCGTTCGGCGCGGAGAATGTTCTGCATCTTCATGGCCTCGACAATAGCCAACGGCTCTCCGGCCTTGACGTCCTGGCCTTCCTTGACAGCGAGCGAGACAACAAGACCCGGCATGGGGCAATGCAGCGCCTTCGATGTATCAGCCACCTTCTTCTCGGGCATGAGCTTCGCCAGTTCGGCTTCGCGGGTGGTATAGACAGAGACATCGGCCGTAACGCCGCGCCAGGACAGGCGATAGCCATTCAGGATGGATCGCACCTGCACCTTCATGCCATCAATGGAGACGAGCGCATCTCCCGGCAACCAGTCGCAGGACTGGGCAGCATTCACAATTTCGGCGGTGACTTCCTGCCTGATCCAATGCCTACCCAAGTTTACATACCGCGTGTTTTCAAATGGCACTGTGCGGCCATTCATCTGGCCGGAGATGGCGCGCTTGCGGGTGTTCTCAACGTGATCCAGCACCACCGCCACACGCGCAAATTTGCCCGCTACATCCTCGTTCAGTTCGGCACCCTTGAAGCCACCGGCAAATTCCTCAGTGATAAATCCGGTGGACAAGGCGCCCAACTTCCAGCGCGCGTTCTCCATGATGGCGGAAAGGAATGGGATGTTGTGCTGGATGCCGCTGATCACGAAGCTGTCGAGGGCCTCCGACATGGCGGCGATGGCTTCGGTGCGTGTCGCTGCATGGGTGCAGAGCTTGGCGATCATCGGATCATACCAGATCGATATCTCGCCACCCTCAACGACGCCTGTGTCATTGCGCACGGCGATGCCGTTCTCTTTCTTCTCGGCGGGTGGGCGATAGGTCACGAGCCGACCCGTCGACGGCAGGAAATTGCGGTAAGGGTCTTCAGCATAGATGCGGCTTTCCATCGCCCAGCCGGCGAGTTTCACATCCTTCTGCGCGATCGACAGTTTCTCTCCCGCTGCGATGCGGATCATCTGCTCGACCAGATCGATGCCGGTCACAAGCTCGGTCACCGGATGCTCCACCTGCAGCCTGGTGTTCATTTCGAGAAAGTAGAAGCTCTGGTCCTGGCCCGCCACGAATTCCACAGTGCCGGCGCTGTCGTAGTGAACAGCCTTCGCAAGCGCTACGGCCTGCTCGCCCATGGCCTTGCGCGTTTTCGCCGAGAGCAAGGGTGACGGCGCTTCCTCGATGACTTTCTGGTTACGGCGCTGGATGGAGCATTCGCGTTCACCCAAATAGATCACGTTGCCGTGCTTGTCGCCCAACACCTGGATTTCGATGTGGCGCGGATTGACGATGAACTTCTCGATGAAGACGCGGTCATCGCCGAATGAGGCCTTGGCTTCGGCTTTCGCCAATTGAAAACCTTCACGGCATTCAGATGCAGAATAAGCAATGCGCATGCCCTTGCCGCCACCACCGGCAGAGGCCTTGATCATCACAGGATAGCCGATCTCACCGGCGATCTTCACGGCTTCGTCGGCAGTCTCGATGATGCCCATAAAGCCGGGCACGGTTGAAACGCGGGCTGCCGCCGCGGCGCGCTTGCTTTCGATCTTGTCGCCCATGGCGTCGATGGCGCGCGCGTTGGGGCCAATGAAGGTGATGCCGTTTTCTGTCAGCGCTTTGGGAAATGCCGAGCGTTCAGAAAGAAAGCCATAGCCGGGATGGACAGCCTCCGCGCCCGTTCGCTTGCAGGCGTCTATGATCTTTTCGATCACCAGATAGGATTCGGCAGCGGCGGGTTTGCCAATGGGCACCGCTTCATCTGCCATATCCACATGGAGGGCGCGAGCATCAGCCTCTGAGTAGACAGCAACCGTCTTGATACCCATCCTGCGGGCGGTTTTGATTACGCGGCAGGCAATCTCGCCCCGGTTGG
>JBIOWL010000223.1:0-3273 GCA_044868645.1 Aestuariivirga sp. | reverse complement strand
CAGATCGCCCATGTGCTCGGCATTACGGTGCGCACGGTTGAAGTCCATCGCGGCAATGTCTTGCGGAAACTCGGCTATCGTTCCGTTATTAACCTTTTGCGCGACCTTCAGTAGGGCTAATCATTTTCTATGAAGACATCTCTTTCGCAAGATCTGCAATCTGGCGCCTTGGTCTATCACGAGAGCGGCCGCCCCGGAAAACTCGAGATCAGGGCAACCAAGCCCCTCGCCAACCAGCGGGATTTGGCGCTCGCCTATTCACCGGGGGTTGCTGCGGTATCGGAAGCTATCCATGCCGATCCTGCATTGGCGGCAAAATATACCGCTCGCGCCAATCTGGTGGCGGTTGTTTCAAACGGCACTGCCGTTTTGGGTCTCGGAAACATTGGCCCACTTGCGGCAAAGCCCGTGATGGAAGGCAAGGCGGTGTTGTTCAAGAAATTTGCTGATATCGATGTCTTTGACCTTGAGCTTGCCGAGACCGATGTGGATCGCTTGGTGAATGCCGTCGCCGTGCTTGAGCCGACATTCGGCGGCATCAACCTGGAAGATATCAAAGCTCCAGAATGCTTCGAGATCGAGCAGAAACTGCGCGAGCGGATGAATATACCCGTCTTCCATGACGACCAGCATGGCACGGCTGTCATCGTCGGAGCCGCAGTCACCAATGCCTTGCGCATTGCGGGGAAAGATATTGCAACAGTCAAGATTGTGGCTTCTGGCGCGGGCGCAGCAGCGCTTGCCTGTCTCAACCAATTACTCAGTCTCGGGGCAAGGCGCGAGAACATCTGGGTCAGTGATATTGAAGGTGTGGTCTATGGGGGGCGAAAGGCGCTGATGGACCCATGGAAGGCAGCCTTTGCCCAAAAGACGGAGAAGCGCAGCCTTGCCGAGATTGTTCCGGGGGCGGATATTTTCCTCGGCCTGTCAGCAGGCAATGTGCTCAAGGTGGAAATGCTGAAGCACATGGCGCGCGATCCGCTGATCCTTGCACTTGCCAATCCAACACCGGAGATCGATCCGCAAGAGGCTGTGACGGTACGTCCGGATGCCATGGTCTGCACCGGCCGGTCTGACTTTCCCAACCAGGTCAATAATGTCCTGTGCTTTCCCTATATCTTCCGGGGTGCGCTCGACGTGGGTGCGCGCACCATCAATGAAGAGATGAAGAAAGCTGCAGTGGAAGCCATTGCGGCCCTTGCCCGTGAAGCACCATCAGATGTGGCGGCCCGCGCCTATGGCAATGAGGTGAGACTCTTCGGCAGGGCTTCGCTGATCCCCACGCCTTTCGATCCCCGGCTCATCCTGTGGGTGGCGCCTGCCGTTGCAGAAGCGGCGATGAAATCCGGTGTGGCGGAGCGTCCGCTGGCAGACATCCATGCATATAGGGAGTCGCTGCAGCGTTTTGTCTATCGTTCCGGCTTCATGATGCGCAACATCTTTGCTGCGGCGAAGAAGGCGCCGGCCCGCGTGATTTACGCAGATGGCGAGGATGAACGGGTGTTGCGTGCCGTTCAGGTTGTCCTGGAAGAGGGGATTGCCCAGCCCATCATTGTGGGCCGCCCGGCCGTGATTGAAAACCGTGTTGCAAGACATGGACTTTCGGTCCGGCCCGGAAAGGACTTTGCGATCGTCAACCCGGAGGATGATCCTCGCTACAAGGATTATGTGGCAACGCTTGTGGAAGTGGCGGGACGCCGTGGCATCACGCCGGATGCGGCCCGCACCATGGTGCGCACGTCTACTACGGTGATTGCGGCTTTGGCCGTGAGACGTGGCGATGCGGATGCGATGATCTGTGGCCTCGAAGGCCGCTTCCGCTCCAAGCTTCGGGTTGTTGAAGACGTGATCGGGCTCGCAGACGGCGTGAAGGAACTGGCCGCCATGAGCCTTCTCATCACGCCGCGGGGCGCAATCTTTTTGGCCGATACGCATATCCAGGCCGAGCCTTCCGCTGAAGCGTTGGCTGATGCAGTTGAACTCTGTGTCCGCCACATGGCGCGCTTCGGCACGACGGCAAGAGTTGCCTTGGTGTCGCATTCCGACTTTGGAGAGTTTAATACGGCGTCATCCGTCAAGATGCGCGCTGCCGTGGACCTCATCAGAAAGCGAGTGCCGCAGTTGATGGTTGACGGTGAGATGCAAGCAGACACGGCGCTGCTGAGTGCCATCCGCGAGAAGAGGCTGCCCAATTCCGGCTTGAAGGAAGATGCAAACCTGCTTGTCTTTCCTGACCTATCGTCGGCCAATGTCGCCTATCAGATGATCAAGGTCTTCGGAGACGCGCTGCCGGTGGGGCCGATACTTCTTGGCACGCGCCAGCCAGCACATATCCTCACAGGATCAGTCACATCGCGGGGTGTGGTCAACATGACGGCCATCGCCGTGGCCGAGGCGTGCGCTGGCGGGTAAGGGCGCAAACGCCTCATCAATCACCTCAAAGCCGGTTTCTTCCAATTCACCGTAAAACATGATTATGAGTTTCCCCGTTCTTGTGGAGATGATATGTTAGCGATAACAAATATGAGATGAAGGGAAAAGGATACTTGCCGGGCGGGAAAGCCAAGAAGACAGAGGCGCGCAGCGCGGCGCCGACCATGATGGATGTCGCCCAGCGGGCGGGAGTTTCCACCATGACGGTTTCCCGTGCCCTCAAGGACGGGGCGTCGATCGCTGCCAAAACCCGCAACAAGATCATGAAGGCCGTTGAGGATCTGGGCTATGTCCTCGACCAGTCGGCGGGAAGCCTTTCTTCCAAGCGCACCGGCTTTGTGGCGGTGCTGGTGCCGTCGATCAACAATTCGAATTTCGCTGACACTGCGCGCGGGCTGACAGATGCGCTGCAGGGTTCTGGCCTGCAGCTTCTGCTCGGATACACCGACTATTCGGTCGAGAAAGAAGAAGAGCTTATCGAAACCATGTTGCGGCGCAGGCCCGAGGCCATTGTGGTGACGGGCGGCAGGCACACGGTGAGGGGCAGAAGGCTCTTGGAGAATGCCGGCATTCCCGTGATCGAGACCTGGGACCAGCCGGCAAAACCCGTGCGCCATGTCGTTGGGTTTTCAAATGCGGAAGCTGCGGCGAGCCTCGTCCGCCACCTGTACAGCAAGGGCTACCGGAAAATCGCCTTTATCGGTGGCACGACGAACCGCGACACACGCGGCGCAGACCGGCGCCTCGGCTATGAGCGGGCCATGGCGGCGCTTGGCCTCAAGGATGCCCGCGTCATTTCCTTCGGTACGCCCCCCATCACCATCCAGCAGGGCGGCGAGG
>JBIOWL010000222.1:0-3760 GCA_044868645.1 Aestuariivirga sp. | reverse complement strand
ATCAACCCGCAAAGCCGTTTGATGGCCCAGATACACAGTGCTTCAGTGAAGTCTGCGCCAGGCAAGCTCAGAACTTGCACTGCTTGGGCTCAACGCGTGTCAACGCGGGGAGCGGGCGATTAGGCGCACATCGCCAAAGAAGCAAGGGCGAAAATGTGGCAGCGTGAATATTTCCCCAAGACCTGTTGCATTGTTGTCACTAAGACGTGGCCAACAATATCGCTGCAGTTCGAAAACCTGTCCCGGCCGGAATGCCAATCTCGTTACTTGAGTTTGCGCCTTTTGGAGAGGCGCTCCACAATAATCATGCCTTCGCAATAAAATCGCTCCAAGCTCTTCCTCCAACGCCAGCAAGCAACTGCGGAAATCAGAAGAACGAAGGCGAGGGCGATGCGTTCGGTGGCTTGTGCTGAGGAGCCTGCCGCCATCAGCCAGAGATTGGCGAGGAATAGGATTGCCAGGCCGGGGACCAGTACCTCGCAAATGCTCTTCTCAGCTTGAAGTTTAAGCAGCCAGGAACATTCGGCAGGCATCTGACTGCGAATGCTTAGGATCGGGACAGATGGAGCTCCATTCCCACCAGCACCAATGATTTGGGTGGCGACCTCCCATATCTCCTTGAGAACGATGGAAGCAAAGTATGCCAGCAACCCGAAGAGCAGAAGCGCAGCGAGATTGGCAGCGGGGAGTGCCGAGACTAGGATTTCAGCGGACGCCAGGGGACCGAAATACACGGCCACGGCACCGACGAGAAAGAGGGAGCCCGGTACAAGCCGGGCAATAAAGTCAAAGAAGGCCTCCGGTATTAGGTCCCAGGTCATTGTTCCTACCTTTCAACAGTCGGTCTCCAAATGCAGATGAATTCGATTGCAAGGCCAATGGCTAATGGTAATTTGCCCTGATCAATGCAATCCGCCGCACAATCCGCTTGAATGCTGCGGCAAAGCCAACCTCTAATGTTTCGCTGACGTTCCGAGCCACTCCGTTCTGCCGCTTGGACTGCGGTGCAGCCTTACGCTTCACCGTTTTGCCTTTTTTGAGCTTCCGGCTTTGCCCTTTGGGTCGTTGCTTCATCTATCGGGACCTTGGCTAGTCTTTTGATTGGTCAGACGCTTTCCGCCACTCCACTCAAACGCCGGGCTGCTCGCGCTCCGTCATCAACGCCCTACCCGCCCCAATTATTATACCTGGAATAGAACAAGCTCCAAAACCACCAAATTTGACTCAGGAATCACGATCTGGCTTTTGGGCTGATTGACATGAATGAGGCGCGTCAGATCGACCGTGCCGGATTGCCCACCACTCGCGCTCCGGCAGCCACATCGCGTGTGACCACTGCGCCTGCGCCGCCGATGAATCTTTCCTCTTGACAACATTCCTACATAGAGACTATATGCAATTTGCTTGCCGAAAGGCAGGCCTGCTGATTGACATCGTGAAATGGTCTTGGAGAGACCCTAAACCTCCAGAACCTGGCCTGGCCGGAAGGCCTGGAACTGGCTGGGAGCTATGCCGGACGCGGCAAGCACCTGGGCCAGATCCTTTTCCGGCTGGTCATGGGGCTCCTGCGTGAGCTGGAACGTACCCCAGTGGTGGCCGATGGCGCGTTTGGCCCCGCAATCCTGGAAGATCTGCACCGCCTCTTCCGGATTGACATGCACGTCCTTCATGAACCAGCGCGGTTCATAGGCGCCGATGGGAATGTGGGCGAGCGCCGGCTCGCCGAGGCGCGCCCGCACATCCTTGGAAAACTGCCCCGCCCCATAGCCGGTATCGCCGATGTGGTAGAGAAGGCCCGCTGGCGTTTCGATGGCGAAGGAACACCACAGCGTCTGCCGCCGGTCACGGATGCCGCGCGCCGACCAGTGATAGGTTGGAATGGCATGGATGGTAAGCGCCCCACGAGTCGTTGAGTCCCACCAGTCCAGCACCCGCACCTCGCGCGCGGCAACGCGCTGCCGCTGCATGAGAACGTCAACGCCAAGCGGACAGATGAAGGCCGGCTGATGGCGCTTGGCAAGCTTGCGTAGTGCCGCCTTGTCCATATGGTCGTAGTGGCTGTGGGTGATCAGCACCGCATCGATGGGCGGAAGGTTGTCGAAGGCAATGCCCGGCGGATTGGCCCGTGATGGACCCACAAAGCCGAAGGGGCTGGCGCGCTTGGCAAACACCGGATCGATGAGCAGGTTGATGCCCGCTGCCTGCACGAGGAAACTGGCATGGCCGATGAGGGTGGAGCGCAGGCCATCGACGCGGCTGTCAGGCACGGTGTGAAAAGGGCTTGGAATGCGGCGTGGCCATTTCGCCCGCGTGCCACGCGCCATTTTCATGAGGTCCTTGCGCGACTTGCCGTGCACATGGCCGGCCACGAAGAAGCGCTCGCCGTCGAAATGGTCGCTGATGGGGCCTTTGTAATAGGGATTCATCTTCTTTCGCATCTTCAGGGAAATACCAGAAAAAGTGGCTGCAATAGGATGACAATTCATTAAGCAACCCGGCGCACGGCTTGTAGTCGTTAACGGCTGCAAAATCATGGTTTGATAATCGGCAATCCGTGGGAGGACGGCCGATGACCGCTGCAGCAACAGACCTGAACGCACTGGTGAGCGAGGCGCTTTCCGCCCTCGCCGTGGCCGATGAGGGTCAGGCCGCTCACCCGGACACCACCATGCGCGAGCGCTTCTTCGAGCTTCTGGTGCTGATCCTCGGCAATCTCTACGGCAAGACGCCGGTGGCGGCGCCGCTTTTCGACCGTACCACGCTGCTGACCATCACCACGGGCATGGACGATAATGATGCGGGCCGCCTGGCCTCGCGCACCGAGGACTGGGTGCGTCTCGAAGGCCTCTTGCGCCAGCAGGACGGCGCCAAGGCCTATTCCATCTCAAGGCCCGCGCTGGCCGTGCTCTCGACGCTGACCGAAGCCGGAACGCTAGGCGAAGTGTTCGACCGGATCCTCAAGCGCTATGTCGCGGCCATGCCGACGGAAGACCTGCGCCGCATCACGCGGCTGCTCGGCTCCTATTTCATCAGCCGCGTGGCGCGGAGCTAGCGCGCTGAATAGTCAATTGAACTCATATTCCTCCATGGGCGCACTTGATGCGCCCACCCAGAGGGCGGAAAGTCTGGTTCGGCGGGTCAGGCCCGCCGATGGAGGACCTGGCATTGGTTCAGATCAGAAGCGCGCCTTCATGGCGGAGCAGCCACTCCTTGCGGTGAAGGCCCCCGCCATAGCCGGTCATGGTGCCGTCAGAGCCGATGACGCGGTGGCATGGCACGACAATGGCCACGGGATTGCGCGCATTGGCGATGCCGACGGCGCGGGAGAGGTTAATGTCGCCAAGCTTCTTGGCGATGTCGCCATAGGAGACGGTGGAGCCTACTGGAATCTTGCGCAGCTCCTTCCACACTTGTTGCTCGAACGCCGTGCCGCCGCCATCGGTGATGAGGGTGTCGATGGCGTGCAGATTGCCGGCGAAGTAATCGCGGATGATATCGGAGAGCCCGAAGGGATTGCTCGCCTCCTGCAGCTCCACATCGCCGAAACGGGCGCGCATCTCGCGGGCCACCCGGTCCTCGGAGTCCTGGAATTCCAGCATCAGCAACACGCCATCCTTGGCGACAAGGATCATGTCACCGATGGGCGTCTCGACGCGGTCTGTGAGAAAGCAATGCATGAGGCGAAATTTATACCCGCCATGACGGCGAGACCACCCGAAAACCGCAATTTCTGTCAGCAGTCTTTTGCAGCCACGGATTG
>JBIOWL010000221.1:0-2615 GCA_044868645.1 Aestuariivirga sp. | reverse complement strand
CACACTGTCGGGCCCCGGAACTCACGGGTGAAATCGCCCTGCTGCCAATGAGACTAGGCCTCCCGGCTTAATTTTGAGCTAAATCCCGGTGAACAAATTGCAAATTTGCCTCAAGCTTTGTTTCAAGGCGGGACAATCTCCGGGCGAAGAAGCCGGGATTCATTGCATTTCCCCGGGTTTTCCCCCATTTGACGCCCATGAAGATTGACCAGCGCATATTGGAGATGGTCCACGCCGCCATGGGGCTTCCAGGTAACCCTGGCGAGCATCGGGTTGTATGCGCCATGTCGGGCGGGGTTGATTCCTCGGTGGCGGCGGCCCTCCTCAAGCTGGCGGGCTATGACGTGGTGGGCATCACGCTGCAGCTTTACGACCACGGCGAGGCGATCCGCCGGAAGGGGGCCTGCTGCGCGGGCCAGGACATTCATGATGCGCGCCGTGTCGCCGCCATGCTCGATATTCCCCACTATGTTCTCGATTTTGAATCGCGCTTCAAGGAAACGGTGATCGACAATTTCGTTGAGAGCTACATGGCTGGCGCAACGCCGATTCCTTGCGTGCGCTGCAATCAAACAGTCAAGTTCGCCGACCTCTATGGCCGCGCCAAGGAGCTTGGTGCATCGGCATTGGTGACGGGCCATTATGTCGATTCAGTTGCAACGCCTGAAGGCCGCGAGCTCCGCACGCCTTCCGACATGGCACGAGACCAGAGCTATTTCCTTTTCGCTACCACACAGGCGCAGATCGACTATCTGCGTTTTCCGTTGGGCCGTCTCACCAAGGCCGAAACACGCGAGGTTGCGGCGGCGCTTGGGCTTGCCGTGGCGCAGAAGCCCGACAGCCAGGACATTTGCTTCGTGCCGGAAGGACGCTATGCCGATGTGATCCTCCGCCATCGCCCCGATGCGGGGCAGGCAGGCGAGATCGTCCATCTCGATGGCCGTGTGCTCGGCAAGCATGACGGCATCATTCATTTCACGGTTGGTCAGCGCCGCGGCCTTGGCGTTGCCGATGGCGAACCGCTCTATGTGGTGCGGCTCGATGCGGCGGCGAAGCGCGTCATCGTCGGCCCGCATGAAGCATTGCGCCAGCATGAGATTGTTCTTGAAGATTTGAACTGGCTGGGCGCGCCACTCAACGGCAAGGCTACCTTTTGCCATGCGCGCATCCGTTCCTCGCGGCCGCCTGCGCCAGCAACGCTGGCGCTGCGTGGCAATCGCCCGGTCGTCACAATTGCGGCAGGGGAGTTCGGTATATCGCCAGGGCAGGCTTGCGTGCTCTATGAAGGCGAGGGTGCGGGCCAGCGCGTGCTTGGCGGCGGCTTCATTGCGGCAACACAGAATTGACAAGGTCAAGGCGTGTGCTGAAAAGAAGACAAAAAAGGAATCGTGAGGGGAAATGACTGCAACGCGGAAAGTCGTGTCGATGAGCGACACGGATGTGAGACGCGCCTACAAGCGCTGGGCGCCGATCTATGACCAGACCTTCGGCAAGATCGTCGAGGCTGGCGTGCAGCAGACAGTGGCCCGCGCCAACCAGCTCTCGGGGCGGCTTTTGGAGGTTGGCGTCGGCACAGGCCTCGCGCTGCCATTCTATGGCAAGCATCTGAGTGTTACCGGCATTGATCTTTCCGCCGAGATGCTGGCGCGCGCGCAGGAGCGCGTCGAAAAGCACGCCATCAAGAACATTGAGGCGCTGCAGGTGTTGGATGCAACCGCCACAGGTTTTGCCGATGAGAGCTTTGACATTGCCGTTGCCATGTATGTGCTGACGGTCGTTCCCGATCCCGCAGCGGTGATGCATGAGATGGCGCGCGTCGTTAAAGCCGGCGGCACCGTGCTGGTCGCCGGGCATTTTTCCACGCAGGGCTTCACCGGCGTCATCGAAAAGAGCCTCGCCAAGCAGGCGCCGAAGCTCGGCTGGCGGCCGGATTTTCCTATCGACAATGTGCTGGTGAGCGAGAAGCTGCGCCTTGTCAGCCTGAAGCCGATCAAACCCTTCGGCTATTTCACGCTTCTAGAGTTTAAGCGGCAAAGCTGACTGCCACTCTAAGCAGCTAGGTATCCGGCGATTGTTAGGCTTGTGGAGTGGTGTTCGTGCCATCGAGTTCCAATGCCGCTTTCAGGTTGGACGGACTGATAGACGTCCATTGTTCGGAGCCTAGCGCGCTTTCAATGGAAGGTTGGCAGAATAGAGTTGAAACACGCCGCCATCCTTGGTTCAGCACGGTATCCAACTCTTCTTCCGTTGTTGAGATGACATAGGTGCCCGGTGGCATGGTTTCGTCAATTCCATCCAATTTGAAAGGCTTGAAAAATGTAGCCGAACTACGTGTGGTGCGCATGCTAGTGACCTTTCATAAAAAAAAGGCCAGTGCAGCAAGCACTGACCCCATTGTTTGAATGAGCCTGTTATGCAGGCCCCGCCAAAGCCTTCACTTGCTGTTCGGAGCATCAGACGGCTTCGCATCAGTAGCCTCAGGTTTCTTGTCATCGACCTGCTTTGCCAGGGGGATGGCAGGCGCCACAGTTGGCTTGGTTGTGTCGTTTGTCATGTTTGGGTTTGTCATTTGGAAATCCTTCCATAGTGGATTCCTGCCTACCGGTTGGGATGCA
>JBIOWL010000220.1:0-2170 GCA_044868645.1 Aestuariivirga sp. | reverse complement strand
GGCGCCTTCATACATGTGAATCTCATAGGTCTTGCCCGCAGCCTTCAAGGCAGCCTCATAGTCTGCAATCCCTGCATTGATGCGCTCATCGAGCGAGGCGTAGTGCAGCATCAAGGCCGCCGTGATTTTTGGCACATCCTCGGCCTTGGGCTGGCTGCCGTAATAGGCAACGCCCGCGGCAAGGCCCGGATCGGCAACCGCCAAGGCATTCACTTGCCCACCACCCCAGCAGAAGCCCATGGCCCCAGCCTTGCCAACGGACTGTGGGTGGGTTTTCAGCGCGGCGATGGATTTCATTGAATAGGCAACCACATCCGGCGCGTTCAATTTGCCGATCATTTCACGGGCAACTTCGGGATCTTCAGGTGTGCCGCCCATGGGCGCCAGATAATCGGCGCCGAAGGCCACAAAGCCTTCCAGAGCCATGCGCCGCGTCACATCCTTGATATGCGGATTGAGGCCACGGTTCTCATGGATCACCAGGACGGCGGGAAGCTTGCCGGTGGCATTCTTCGGGATGGCGAGCTGGCCCGAGACACCCGGTGCAATTTCGCCGTTCTGGATCACCAGATCAGGCGAGTTTTCCGGCACCGTTTCGGCATAGGCGTAATTGTTTTCGAGAACGGGAAGCAGCGCCGATGCTGCCGCAGTTGAGCCTGCCAATATGCTAAGCTTGTCGAGGAATTCCCGCCTGGACATGCCGCCGTGGGTATAACGGTCAAAAAGAGAGATGTATTTCTGGTCCATCCTGCTTCTCCGTTCATTGACGCCCGACTGTTTCACTCTAGCACTGAATCAGGCAAAGGCTTGTTCCCGTGAATATTAATTTTCCGAAAGCTTTCATCCTTGGCACAGGGGCCGCCATTGACGGTGCGCCGCTTTCGGCCGCTGCCGCTCTGAAACGGCTTGCGGCGGAGCCGCATCTTCTCTGCCATCAGGGCTTCCTCATTGCGCGGCTGCAAATCGCCAGCGAAAGGAAGGAGGCAGCCGCATGGGAGCAAAAACACCTCGATGTAGCGGAGCTTTTTGCCTTTGTCTGTCCTGCCCGGAATGCCGTGCCGGCGCCACGGGGTCTTGCCCGTGCGCTAGGGCTTTCAGCGCGCAATGATGACGAGGCGCTGACTCTTGTTGCAGAGGAATTGCTGCGGCGGCTTGCCAATCCGCTGCAGTCACATTTGCGTGAGACTGCAGAACAAGCGACGTTCCTTGCCCGCGCCAATTGGCCATGGGCGAGGTTCGTGATGCAGGCTTTGCTGCAGGCGCGGCCGTCTTTAGATGTGGGCACATTCGCCACAGGCCTCAATGTCTGGGACCGCATCGAAGAATGGGAAGAACGCGGACCACCGGCGAAAGGCGATCATCAGCCGGTCAGCGAGGATGAAGCCTTCATGGTGCTGCGTGAGGCGCTGAGCGCCGATGCAGAGCCACGGCCGCAGCAGCGGGATTATGCAGCGGCAGCGATCCACGGATTCGGCCCCCGCGAATCTCCCGCCTTCAACAATATTTTGCTTGCGGAAGCGGGAACGGGCCTTGGCAAGACGCTTGGCTATCTCGCACCCGCCTGGGTGTGGGCCAAGAAGAACAAGCTGCCAGTCTGGCTTTCCACCTACACGAAAAATCTGCAGCGCCAGCTTGACCAGGAAACGGCGCGGCTGGTGCCGGATCCGCAAGAGCGCCTTGGCAGAATCGTCATAAGGAAAGGGCGCGAAAACTATCTCTGCCTTCTCAACATGCAGGAGCATATGGGCCGGCTGCAGGCCGCTGGCCCACGCGGGGCGCTGCTTGCCGTGCTTTTGGCGCGTTGGGCACGGGCGACGCGCGACGGCGACCTGATCGGCGGTGATTTGCCCTCATGGCTCTTCGCGCTGTTTCCGGAAGGCGGCTTCGACGGCCAGATGCGCTTTCCCTCGCCGCAGTCGCTAGGCCTCACAGACCGGCGGGGCGAATGCATTTATGTGGCCTGCCCGCACTATCGCAAATGCTTCATCGAAAAGAGCCAGCGGGCGGCGCGCCATGCCTCGCTGGTCATCGCCAACCACGCGCTGGTGCTGCATCAGGCGGCGGTGGACCATGCCCTTGGCGTTGCCACGACCGATGAAGAAGAAGCAGCGCCGGGTGGCTTGAAGCGCATCGTCTTTGACGAGGGCCATCATCTCTTCGATGCGGCAGA
>JBIOWL010000219.1:0-6777 GCA_044868645.1 Aestuariivirga sp. | reverse complement strand
ATGAAGTTCGATTGCCTGGCTCAGCACATCATGGGCCGCGCCTGCGCTAGCCCGTTCCACGCTGATGAGCTTTTTGCCGAGGTAACGTCCGCCTTCACCTTCCGGAATCTCTCCCGCGAGAAGTTCGATCGTGTCCTGGATTTTGTGGCAACTGGCGGTTACGCCCTCAAATCCTACGCGCGTTATGCCAAGCTGAGGCAGCAAGAGGACGGCACATGGCGTTTGTCCCATCCGCGCCTTGCCCAGAACTACCGCATGAATATCGGCACAATTGTTGAAGATCCCATGCTGAAGCTCCGCCTTGCCAGGGTGAGGAAAGTTCTGGGCCGCCGCATGGTGACGGGCGGCTTTGTGCTGGGCGAACTCGAGGAGTATTTCCTATCCCAACTTGCTGTGGGCGATACCTTTCTCTTTGCGGGCCAAGTTCTGCGTTTTGAGGGCCTTGATGAATTTGGCGCGCTCGCCACCCGCACCACGGCGGCAGAACCCATGATCCCTTCATATCAGGGCGGCAAATTTCCGCTCTCCACCTATCTTGCCGAGCGGGTGCGCGGCATTCTCGCCTCGCCTGAAAAATGGAAAAAGCTTCCAGCGCAAGTGGGCGAGTGGCTTTCAACCCAGCGCTGGGCTTCCGTGCTGCCGCGCGCCGACCAGATGCTGGTCGAAACTTTTCCGCGCGCCGACAAGCACTATCTCGTCTGCTATCCCTTCGAAGGTCGTCTTGCCCAGCAGACGCTCGGCATGTTGCTGACGCGAAGGCTCGAGCGTTGGGGCGCAAAACCCATGGGTTTTATTGCCTCCGAATATGCCCTCGCTATCTGGATGCTTTCCGATATTTCGCAGATGATCCGCTCGGGCCGCATCTCGCTTGCGAAACTTTTCGATGAGGACATGCTGGGCGATGATCTTGAAGCGTGGCTTGCGGAGTCGAACTTGATGAAGCGCACCTTCCGCAATGTGGCGGTGATCGCAGGGCTGATCGAGCGCCGCGCCCCCGGCAAGGAAAAGACCGTGCGCCAGCAGACCGTCAACACCGACCTGATCTATGATGCATTACGCACCCATCAACCGGATCACATTTTGCTTGAGGCGGCATGGGATGATGCCGCGGAGGGCCTCATCGACATTCACAGGCTTGGCGCCATGTTGAAGCGCATCAAGAACCACATTCTGCATCAGCCGCTCGACCGGGTCTCGCCGCTCGCCGTTCCTGTGCTGTTGGATATCAGCCGCGAATCAATTAGCGGCGATGCTGATGATGCCCTTCTCGCCGAAGCCGCTGTTACCCTCGAACGCGAGGCGACCAGGCTTGTCTAGGGAGATCATCATAAGGCTTGCGGGCGCAAGCTTCGTGCCGCATCTGTCTGGCGGCTTGTATTGGCCGGAAGAAGAAACCCTCATCGTTTCCGACCTCCATCTGGAGCAGGGCGTAAGCCTCGCGCGCCGGGGCCTGCGCGTTCCGCCTTTTGATACGAGGAGCACGCTCCAAGAATTGCGCTTGCTTCTTGCTGAAACAGCAGCGCGCCGGCTCATCCTTCTGGGCGACAGCTTTCATGCACCCGATGCCCATGCGGTTCTGGATGAGGAATCCTGTAGTGCCCTGAAGGAATTGACCAGCGCCGTCGAAACTATCTGGATTTGCGGCAACCACGATCCCGATCCACCAGATGGATTGGGTGGTCACGCCGTCACGGAACTGAACCTTGGGCCCTTTGTGTTGCGCCACATCCCGTCACCTGTGCCCCACGGCTGCGTGGAAATTTCCGGCCACCTCCATCCGGGCGCTGCCGTGGTGGCCCGCGGCCGCCGCACCCATGGCAAATGCTTTGTGACGGATCAGCGCCGCCTCATCATGCCGGCCTTCGGTGCTTACACGGGTGCATTGAGCGTTGCCTCCAGAGCCTATGACGGATTGTTCGATGAACCGGAGGCCCAGGTTTTCGTGCTGGGCCGCAGCGCTATCCACCGCCTGCCTTTGTCACGCGTCCGCTAGAACCGCCTTCACGATGTGATGGGCAATGGCGTAAGGATGCGAGGCATGGAAACCATCCGGATGTTTGCGCGTCAGCATCAAGTTTAACTCGTCCCTGCCGAACCAGCGCGCATCTTCCAGCTCTGAACCATCCAGCGTGATTATGTCATCAGCAGCCTCCGCAATCATCCCGATCATCAGGCTCGATGGAAAGGGCCACGGCTGGCTCGCCACATAATGGGCCAATGTCACCTCAATCCCTGCTTCCTCGCGCACCTCCCGGGCCACCGCTTCCTCGATCGTCTCGCCCGGCTCCATGAAGCCGGCAAGGGCCGAATACATGCCGGGCTGCCAGCTGGCTTGCCGCCCCAAGAGAAACTTCTCGCCATGCTTCACCACCATGATCACAACGGGGTCCGTGCGCGGAAAATGATCGCGCCCGCAAGCAGGGCAATGCCTGCGATAGCCAAGATCGGCCATCTCGCTCTTGGCCCCGCAAGCCGCGCAAAAGCCATGTGTCTCATGCCAATGCAGAAGGCTCCGCGCCTGCGCCAGCATGGCGAGCATCTCAGCCGGCACCTTTCCTTCCATCATCACCCCACGCAGCGGTAGCAGTTGATCACTCTCGTGGGGAGGGCTCGCAAACCACAAGACACCCTCACGATCCTCACCCAGGAAAATCTGTTCCTGCGACTCTTCCGGCCTGTCGTGAACGGGGCTGTTGCCCGCAAACGCTACCTGGTCGCCACGGCATCGCAACCAGCGCTTCGGTGTCACTTTGGCAATTTCTGTGAAAGCACCTGCCGAACTGCGCCATTCGGCCCTCCGGTTGAGGGGTGATCCGGCAAAGGCGAAAGCGGGTGATTTCATGGGCGAATTATCCGTTTCGGTTTCTGGAAGTGCGGGAAAGATCAATCGTTTAACTGAATCTTTACCAAGAAAGTTAACTTTCACGAATGGATTATCAACCGCCGCGTGATTTGCCTTGAGCCAAGGCGAGCCATGGCCCGTGCGGTCCGAGGAGAGTTTTGGGGCATGAAGCCAGGCATACCGTGGAGCGTCAAAGGCATTGAGCCGGACGTGCGAGAGGCTGCGAAACAAGCCGCCCGCCGCTCCGGCATGACGCTGGGCGAATGGCTCAACAGCACCATCCTCGAACAGGCCGAAGAAGCAGAGGACGAGGCACGCGATGTGAGGCCCTCCCCTATCAAGGCGCGTGGCTCAACGACGGCCCTGGAGCGCACCGCCTCGCGGCTTGAGGATATTGCCGAGCAGCTTTCCATGCTTTCCCGCCGCGAAAGCGCAACGGCTCCGCGTCAGCAAAGAACCTTGGCGGAAGAACAGGCTGCCGACCAGGAAGCCCTGCAGCGCGTTCTCGCCCGCGTCGAAAGCAACGAACGCCAGACCGTTGAGGCCTTCACCGCCGTCAATGACCGCCTGTCGGTGATCGGCCGCCAGCTGACCCAAACAACAAAGCCGGCAAGCCCGCCCCGTCTCGAAGACCAGCCGGCCTATACGGCGCTCGAAAAAGCCGTGCGCAACATCGTCGAGCATATGGAGGCGAGCGAGAAGCGCAACCGCGACAACTTCAAGTCCCTGCAGGAGCGCTTGGCCGCCATGTCGGCCAAGGCCGCAATGGCGCCGCAGGATGAAGTGCTGCGCCAGGCACCCGCCTTCACCCAGCTTGAGTCACGTTTCACAGATCTTGTCAGGCGGGTGGAGCAGGCCGAGACAGTCAAGCCCCAAACAACTCTTCCGGATCTCCTAAGGAAGGAAATCGCCGGCCTTGCCGACCGCATCGATACGGTGCGCGAGACAGCCGAAGTCCTTGCCAATAGGGCCCAGACCCAGGCCGTTCAGGCCAGCCAGCAAGAACTGCGCGCCATCGAACAGCGCATCATCGGCTTGATCCGTGAAGCCAAGGCTTCACTTGCTGATAATGCAGTGGGCCCAGCGGAAATGCAGCGCTTCAGGGGCGAGATTGAACGTCTCAATTCCCGCATCGATGAAGCTGCGCAGGGAAAGGCCAATGGCAGCGACGTGCTGGCCCTGCGCGCCGCCATCGAGCAACTGTCAACGCGCGTGGCACAAGGACCCGATCTTCGCCCGCTCGCCGACATGGACAAGCGCATTGTCGATCTCAGCCAGCGCCTCGAACGCAGCCAGGCAGAAACGCAAAGCCTTCCCCAGTTCACCGAACTGGAACGGCGCATGGCCGAGCTTGACCACAAGCTGGATGAAGCCTTGAGCGGGCAACACGTGACCGCCACTGAACTTGCCGACCGCCTGGCCGATGTCGCCAGTCGCGTGGAAACGACCGAGCAGCAGTTGACGTCGCTTGAGGCCATCGAGCGCGCCGTGAACCAGCTCTTCGATGGCATCGAGCAGCAGAAGGATTGGACGAAGCAGGTCGCCATGGAGGCGGCGGAAAGCGCGGCGAACCGCGTTGCCCAGCAGATGGCCGCCCAAAACCAGCCGCAGAACCAGCATCAGGGCGAGCAGCACTTCTCCCTCGCTGACGCGCCGGAAATAACCGCCCTGCAGCACGGCCTGCATGCTGTGCGCCAGGCGGCCGATTCCGCCGACCAGCGCAACCAGGAAACTCTCGAAGCGGTCCATGAAACCCTCGAGCAGATCGTCACCAAACTCACTGAGCTGGAAACAGCAGCCATCGGCCAGCGCCTCGCCGAGGCCATTGCACCCGAATCCGGCAACGACTTTGCCACCGCGCCAATCGCGGAACCACCGAAGGAGCATCCGTCCTGGCCCGGCGCTTCGCTGGAAATGCCGGAGCAATCCGTATCTGCCTTTGCTCCCGTGCCAGAGGAACAGCCGCAACCGGAGAATCCCTTTGAGCCTGCTGCCGCAACGGAGGACCCTGCTGCAGCGGAGGCCGCAAATCCCTTCGATGCCACCATCCAGGCGGGCCGTGAAGCCATGCAAGCGGACGCAGTCCAGGCTGAAGCCGATGATTTCATCGCCGCTGCCCGCAAGGCGGCTCAGTCGTCACTTCATCAGAAAAGCATCCTGAGTGCGGTCTCCCCCGAGCTGGCGCGGGTGAGCGAGGAAAGTTCGCGGAAACTCCTCAGCCTCGGCTTCCTCAAGCGCCGTGGCGCCGATAACGGCGCCAAGAAACCTAATCCGGGCCTCACCGGCGAGATCAAATATCCGCCCGGTTTCAAGCCTGCCAACGAGAATTCCTCGAAGAAGCGCAAGCTCATCTTCATGGGCCTTGCTCTGCTTCTGGTGGCCTCGGCCTTCACCTTCAACATGATGGGCGGTTTCCGCAAGGCCAAGCCCCCTGCAGCACCTGCCACCATCGAGCAATCCGTCGCGCCCTCGAACATCAACGCCGAAGACGCGGGCGATGCCACCGAAAGCCTGCCAGCCGAAGATGATACATTGGGTGAGGATGACCTCGATGCGCCGGCAGAGGGCGACTCCCAGAGCAATGCCGCACCTGCCATGGAAAAGCCCACCGGTCAGGAAAGCCTGCTCATGGACGGCGCGGTTGACGGCATTCTCACCTCCTCCACGAGCCCGTTTGGCCAGACCGATGATCTTGCCGCCCTGATTGCTGGTGAGCCGCAGCCGGGCGCGCAACAGCCTGCCGCGGAAGCCGGTACGACGGCGCTGCGTGAGGCCGCAGCCATGGGCAATGCCAGCGCCCAGTTCGTCATCGCCACACGTTATCTGAACGGCGAGCAGGGTGCTCCCCAGGATGATGCCAAGGCCGCCTATTGGTATGGGCGCGCAGCGGCGCAGGGCCTCGCCCCGGCGCAATATAGGCTCGGCACGCTCTATGAGCGCGGCAAGGGCGTTACTCGTGATCTCAAGGCCGCTCTCGATTGGTATGAACGTGCTGCCAGCCTCGGCAACGTCAAGGCCATGCACAACGCTGCCGTCCTTGCCGCCAGCAAGGATGGCCAGGGGCCGGACTACGCCAGGGCCTATAGGTGGTTCTCGCTGGGCGCCGCCCACGGCCTCAAGGACAGTCAGTTCAATCTTGCAGTGCTGCTGGAGCGCGGCCTCGGCACCGCATCCAATCCGGCCGAAGCCCTCTTCTGGTATTCCGTGGCGGCTAGCCAGAACGATGCCGATGCAGCAAAGCGCGCCGCGGTGCTGGGCAAGGTGCTGGGTGAAACAGCAGGCGTGGCTACGCGCGAACGTTTGAAGAGCTGGAAAGCCGAAAAAGCGCCGGAGGCCGCCAATGTGGTCTCGGTCAATCAACCCGCCTGGAACGCCAGCGGCACCACGGGCTAGCTGTGAGCTAGCGATAGCTAGAACTGATTACATTTTGTCTTTGTGTACTTGCTCTGCGCGGTGCCATCGACCGCGAGCTGGACGTCCGGCGCCAGCGTCAATTCTGCGTCCGCGACGACATAGCGGACATAGCGATAGTCGCGGATGAAACTGATCCGGCCATCGCGCCACTCAAGCCACATCATGTAGCTGGGCTTGGCATCGGCGCGGTCATCGAAGACCGCGATCACCTCCCGGCCATCGAGCCAGGCTGGGGCGAGCCACACCTCATCACTCTGGGCGTAGATGGTGAAGAACAAACCGACGTCCGCGCGGCCGACGCGAAGCGAGTGCGCGGACTGACTGAGTTTCACGTCGTCGGCCAGCAGCGAGCGCAGGCCGTCCCAGTTCCGTTGGTTGAAGAGCGCGGCATAGCGCGCCACCGCAGCGGACGCGGGCCGCGCCTCTGGAAGCGGGCCAACTTGCGTGTTGATCTCGCGAAGACGCGCCCGCCCCCGCGCCAGATGGCCTTTCACCGCGTCGACCGTGAGATCGAGGAGGGC
>JBIOWL010000218.1:0-5927 GCA_044868645.1 Aestuariivirga sp. | reverse complement strand
TGCCCACGTAACAAAGCCAGTCACCGAGCCATCAAAGGCAGTGATCCGGGCCAATGTAACCATCGTTCACAAGAACTCCCAGTGGCCCATGATCATCCGGCTGAAGCCTTGTGATCTCCGCCGCTGCATCGCGGTTTGATGCTTTCACCCATTTCGCCCTTCTGCTGCACGGCGCAGCAAAGCGGGGGCGGAAGACAGCCGGCGTGGCCCGGTCCGCAAACGCCCCCTCTAGGGCCGGGCCACCCGGATGTTCCGAGACAACGAGTAAAGAGATGAAGAAGACGATTGCAATCTTGGCCCTGCTGGCCACAACCATGCCTTCCAATGCGGCGGTGAGGAACTACTTCACGCCGCAGCAAGACGGCATGCGGCTTTCATCCTGCCTTGCCGACAACATGACCTGCGGCAAAGCGGTGGCCGATGCTTTCTGCAAGGCTGAAGGCTTTTCCGAATCGATCCTGTTCGCGCGTGAGCCGGTGAGCGAGGCAAGACTGTTTGGCGATGAGGCCCGGTGCAGCGGAGCGCAATGCGAAGCCTTCACCCGCATCAAATGTTTTTCGGCGGGCGATCAATCGACAAATCTTCAATGAAGTTTGATGGACCTAAGCTCTAGATTGGGCTTCAGTTCCCAGATGTTCTTTTCTCGCGGCTGCCCACACTTCTTTCGCGGCGTCCGCATTGATTGCAGCAATCCCAATGCCTACGATCAGGTCAGGCCAAGCGGACAGAGTCTGGGCAGTAATAAGTCCGGCGGCGATGATTGCCACATTCGCTAAAGCGTCATTGCGCGCGGATAGGAAGGCGGCCTTGCTGAGACTTCCGCTGTGATGACGGTGGCGGGCAAGCAAGAAGGCGCATGTCAGGTTTACGATAAACGCTCCAGCGCCCGTCAATGACAGGGATACCGGCTCCGGCGGAACCATAGTCATGAACTTCCCCCAGGCAGTCCACAAGGTTGCCATGCCAGGAACCAGCAGGAGGCCCGCAAGAAGCATTCCGATGCGGGCACGCTGCTTGACCGGCCAGCCCAATGCCAAGAGAATTAAAAGATTCAGCGAAGTATCTTCAAGAAAGTCGATACTGTCAGCGAATAGCGATACCGAACCGATGGCGAGCGCCACAACAAATTCGATCCCGAAATAGGCCAGATTCGCCAGGGCAACGAATTGAACAGCACGGCGAAATGGCTGATTAATGGTTGCGCTCATGAATTGAATTCGGGTGGGTACTTAGTTGTAGCTTCTGCGTACACAAGCATACCCCAGCGTGTTTCTGCGTGGATGGTGGGCCCGCCAGGACTCGAACCTGGAACCAGACGGTTATGAGCCGTCAGCTCTAACCATTGAGCTACAGGCCCACCCTGCCCGCTAACCGCGGGCAAGCTGCTGCTAGACGATTTCGCAAACCATGACCAGTGGCCTGTATTTGGGACCGGGCCTGCCCATGCTATAGGCCACACATGAAAGCCGATCATTTAAGCCCCGAAGCAGCTGTCCAGAAGCTCCAGGACCTGCACAGCGAAGCAACAGAGAGCCTCAAGGCGGCACTCGATGGGTATTTGCTGGACCGGAAACCTCCCAAGCTGCGCGAGCGCGCCAAATGGCGCTATCCGCTGCTCAAAGTAACCAATACCTCGCAAGGCCTGCCGCCCAGCATTTCGCGGGCCTTCGCCAAGTTCCAAGGGCCCGGCGTCTACGCAACGACTGTGACGCAGCCCGCGCATTTCCGCCGCTATCTGATTGACCAGCTCAATTATCTGGTCAGGGACTATGATGCATCGATCGAAGTCGGCGTTTCCGACCAGGAGATCCCCTATCCTTATGTGTTGGACCAAGGCGACGATCTTGGTGCTGGCGGCGTTTCCGCGGCAGAGCTTGCTTTGCACTTTCCGGTGCCGCGGCTGTCGCTGGTGGGCGATGAGATTGCCGACGGCAGCTTCCATCTTCCACCGGGCGATCCGTTTCCGCTGGCGCTGTTCGACGCGGTGCGGGTGGATTATTCGCTAAAACGGCTGACGCATTATTCGGGCACGCATTGGACCATGATGCAGCCGTGGATCCTGCTCACCAACTATCACCGCTATGTGGATCAGTTCATTACCTGGGCGCTGGAACGCATCGGCGAGAACAAGGGTTATGACACTCTGCATCTTCCAGGCGGCGGAGAGATCACGCGCAACCATGTGAAGATGGAAACCGATGCGCTGGTTGAGAACTCACCCTGGCATCGCTACCAGATGCCGGCCTATCATCTCACGCGGAGCGACGGCGGAGGCGGCATCACTCTGGTCAACATCGGCGTCGGCCCATCCAATGCCAAGACCATGACGGATCATCTGGCGGTGCTGCGCCCGCATTGCTGGCTGATGATCGGCCATTGCGGGGGCTTGCGGCAATCGCAGCGCATTGGCGATTATGTGCTGGCCCATGGCTATCTGCGGCAGGACCGCATTCTCGACAGCCTTGTGCCCCCCGACATTCCCATTCCAGCACTTGCCGAAATCCAGGTGGCGCTGCAGCAGGCGGCCGCGGATGTGACCGGCGAGACTGGCGATGCGCTGAAGTCACGGTTGCGCACGGGAACGGTCGTGACCAATGACGACCGGAACTGGGAACTGCGCTGGACCCAGGAGCGCATGCGCATCAACCTGTCGCGCGCCATTGCGGTGGATATGGAATCGGGCACTGTGGCGGCGCAGGGCTATCGGCTGCGTGTTCCCTACGGCACGCTCCTTTGCGTTTCAGACAAGCCGCTGCATGGCGAGATCAAGCTGCCGGGGGCGGCCAATGCCTTCTATGACCGGGCGGTGGGCGAGCACCTGCTGATCGGCCTTGCCGCGGTAGAACGGCTGCAGGCCGACCGCTCCGGGCTCCATTCGCGGAAACTCAGGAGTTTTGACGAGCCGCCGTTCCGCTGAAAAAATTCCCTTGGCTGCCCTTGTTTTGTCGTATTTTATTCCTATATAGACTTCCGAAGGAGGTTTTACCGATGTTCCGACTGTTTTCCATTCTTGCCTTTGTCTTTCTGGCCTTCATGCCAGCCATCGCCTCAGCCGAAGAGGCAAAGCTCGTGCGCTCCATCTCGGTCGGTGGCCATGGCGAAGTGCAGGCTGTGCCTGACCTTGCCACCATCAGCGTGGGCGTCATGACTTCGAGCATAACCGCAAAGGAGGCCCTTGCGGCCAACAGCAAGGCCATGAACGAGCTTATGGAGGTTTTGAAGAAAGCCGGCATTGAAACGAAAGATATCGCCACGTCCAACTTCAATGTGGGGCCGCGCTATGACTATGGCCAGGGCTCGCAGCCGCCGAAGCTCGTCGGCTATGACGTCAGCAACATGGTCACCGTTATCGTGCGGAAGATCGAGGGCATGGGCGGCGTGCTGGATGCGGCCGTCAGCGCTGGGTCGAACCAGATTCAGGGGATTTCGTTCTCGGTTTCGAAGCCCGATGCCATGCTGGATGAAGCACGCAAGAAAGCCGTGGCGGATGCGCGCCGCAAGGCTGAGATTTATGTGGCGGCGGGTGGATTCTCGCTCGGGCAGATCATTTCTCTTACTGAAGGCGGCGGCTATCAACCGCCAATGCCCATGGCCAAGACCATGGCCGCAGAGGCCGCGAGTACACCACCCATCGTGCAAGGAGAGCAGACGCTTGCCATTGATGTGAATGTTGTGTGGGAGATTAAGTGACCAAAGCTTCACAAGGAAATCGTCATCCCGGCGCACGCCGGGATCCATTCAGACATTGAAATGGGCCCCGGCTTTCGCCGGGGTGACGACATGTTTTGGAAGTTAAGACACCTTGCGGCCGGTGAGGCGGATGAAAGCGCGCTTGGCGAGCCCACGCAATTCATGACGCGCCTGCATAAAAGTTGAAAGCAACGCGAAGGTATTTGCGGAGACACGCGGGCCTGCCACCAGCACATCCATGCAAGCAATGCGGTCACGCCAGATGCGGTCAATCATCGGGTGACCCGGAATGGCGTTGCTGTCAGCGAAAGTAATGCCTTCCTCGGCGAAGAAGGATTGGGTGGCTTCGAGGATGATGAGAACGCCCGGAGAGTATTTTGCCCAATGTTCATTATGGGCAATCTTGCCGAGGCTTGCTTCGCCACCATCGATCAGTGCGTAGAGAGAGGCAATGGGCTTGCCATCGAGTGTCAGTTCCCAGAAGCGCACGCGGCCGCGCGCATGCATCGCTGTAAGGCCGTTTCGCAGTGCATCGGCTAGTTTGGGATCATTGGCAATCGCTGTGCCGCGCTCACCCTTCCAGCCTGACTTTTCGAGTGCGAGGAAATTCTCGATGAAGCTTGCAAGTTCGCCCCTTGGCTCAAGCGAGCGAACCGCAAACTCCCCCTGCTCGGCGAGCCTTGCACGCAGGCGCTTGAATTCCTTGCGGCGGTGCTGGTTGAAGTTGCGTGACAACCACTCCTCATAGGTGCCGCTGACCTCCAGCCCTGCCCTCTCCCAACTGGTGATGACCTTGATGTGTGCTGCCTGCGCGAGGATGGCGCAGCCAACGGGATGCTCCACCGGAATGTTGCGGAAGAGGACCGGGCTTTCAATCGCGTCCAGAAGCTCAAGTACTGCGTCCTCGCCGCCGGGTGCTGCTGCGGGAAGGCCGCCATTGGTGAGTGGGGTCACCCAACTGTCGAAGTGGCGGACCGGCAATGAAACCGGTTTCAGACTGGCTGAAAGCCTGGGAAAGCCGGTGGATGGGAGCTCGAATAGATTGGCTCCCGGCAGATGTGCGGATATGGCACGAATCCAGTCGGGATGAGTGAAAGTTGAGGTGGCCTGCTGATACATGGCCGGACCCATGCAAGTTCACCGCCCGGCGGGCCCGTTATGGCTAACAAAAGGTAAAGGGCCGATGCTGCCACCGGCCCTTCCAAATTCAAGGATGTGAGGACCTAAGCGTCGGTCTTGGCTGAGAGAACCTGGCGGCCACGATACATGCCGGTCTTGAGATCGACATGATGAGGGCGGCGGAGTTCGCCCGACTGCTTGTCTTCGACCCAGGTCACGGTCTGCATTTTGTGGCCGGAACGGCGCATGCCGATGCGGCTCTTGGTCAATTTCTTGCGTGGAACAGCCATGGTTCAAACCTCGGAATTTGGGCAAAACAGTTAAGCCGGCGGATGCCGCCGGCGGGGTTGGCGCGGCTTATAGCCAAGGCTTTCAGCGGATACAAGTGAGATAGGGCTCGATGCTGCGGGTCCTGATCTGGACGCGATCGGCGATGGCCCTGACGCGCCTTGAGGGCTTTCCCGCCTTGCGTTTTATGGGGTTGGGCAGGACAGCCGCCAGCAGGGCCGCCTCGCGCCTTGTCAAGTCCTTGGCATGCTTGCGGAAATGGAATTGGCTAGCTGCTTCCGCGCCATAGACGCCGGGGGCCCATTCGACGATATTGAGGTAAACCTCGATCATGCGGCGCTTGGTCCAGAGCGCATCCATGTAGAGGGCAAGCGGGACCTCCAGAAGCTTCCTGACCATGAAACGGCCATCCCACAGAAAGAGATTCTTGGCGGTTTGCATGGAAATGGTGCTGGCACCGCGGATGGGCGCCTCGTCATCATCAAAGGCATCTTCCAAGACATTCTGCACCTCGACCCAGTCCACGCCATAGTGGGTGCAGAAGCGGGAATCCTCGGAAGCGATCACCGCCGCAGGCAAGTGGCGGGACATCTGGTTGAGGCTCACCCAATCCTTATGAATGCCATTGCCCTGAAGCAGGCGGAGAAGCATCACATTGGAAACTGGCGGCGGCACGACGGCGTAAACGAAGGTCAAAACCCAGGGCAGGATACAAAGGACGATCAGGCCCTTTACGGCACGCCGAGGCCAAGTGGCGAGGCCATTCAGGCGCTGATTCAAGCGCTTTGTGAGAGCAATGGACATCAGGTTGAGATTCGGCGTCTTGCTGG
>JBIOWL010000217.1:0-7275 GCA_044868645.1 Aestuariivirga sp. | reverse complement strand
TAGGGGAAGTCGGCATTGCCGCCGGAGAGTTCAAACACCACCGTGTCCGGACCGTCGGCCTTCACCGAGGTGACGTTGGCGAGAAGCGCCTTGCCCGGAGACTTCGAGTCGGCGCCGGTATGGTAGTTCACCGTATCCACTACGTTCTGCGAAGAGACAGAAGAGCCGTCGTGGAAGGTGACGCCCTTCCTGATTTTGAAGACCCACTTCTTGGCGCCATCAGCCGGTTCGAAGCTTTCGGCGAGATAGGGAACGGCATTGGCCTTCTGGTCAACGCGGACCAGCGGCGCGCCGGTGAGGCCCTTGCCCCACGCGAAGTTCATGCCATGGGCCCAGGTGGCGGGATCGAAGGTGTCGGTGGTGGCGCCATGGCCGATGCCGCAGCGGAAATTGCCGCCTGGCTTAGCCTGGGCTCTAGCCGCCGAGATGAAAAGCTTGTCGGCCGCGGCAATCGTCAATCCGCCGGCGACGGCGAACTGAACGAAGTCACGGCGGGAAAGCTTGCCCCTGGTCACGGCTTTTTTGGCCTGTTCAAGCTTGAATTCGAATTCGGTCATGTCTCACTCCATGTGAAATGGTTTTCTGCCTGGGAATGGGGGGCTGGCTTTCGTGGCGCGGCGAACCCTGTGCCGCGCGGTTTCTGTCCAAAACTCCCTCGTATTCTTGTTCTTGCTCCAATGCGGAGTTGGTTGGGGTGCTCCTAACCTGAGGCAAAGCTTACATCAGGCCAGAACCCCGTCAATTCAATTTGCGCCACTTTATGGTCCGTAACGGAAGGGCCAGACTGGTGAATTGTTTCGGACAGAGCGCCCAGGAGTTGGGCGCGGCCAGGACGCGGCTTGGGCGGGGACGGCACAAACACAGATGAGTGAGGAGGCTTTACAACCCCGTTTTGCCGCTGCAATCATCCCGCCACAAATTGCGGCGGGCCAGGAACCCATGGGGATTGAGACCGGGGCATGAGCGAGGGAATCATCGGCAATCTGGTGGTGGCGGCGGCGCGCAAGGTGCTGCCGCAGGATTTCAAGGGCTCGCTTGAGCTCACCTTGCCTTCGGGCCGGCGGGAACTCCTGGGGCAAAAGGGCACAGGCTTCGATGCCGACCTGACATTCAAGAACTTCAAGGTGGTGTGGGCCTCGATAAGGCGCGGGCATCTGGGTTTCTTCGACCGCTACATGGCGGGCGACATTGAAAGCCGCAATCCCACCACCTTCTTCCGCTTCTACCTGCAGAACCAGCGGGGCCTCGACAAGGCCTCGGAAGGCATTTTCTTCTCAAGCCTCCTCGACCGGCTATGGCACAGGCTGCGCGACAACACGCCCGCCAAGGCAAAGGACAACATCGCCGCCCATTATGATCTCGGCAATGCCTTCTATGAGCAATGGCTCGATGAGACCATGAGCTATTCCTCCGCCGTTTTCGACGGCACGGGCAACAGCCTGGAGGCAGCCCAGCGCCGGAAGATCGAGAAAGTGCTGGAAGCGGCTGAGGTGAAGAGGGGTAAGAGCGTTCTTGAAATCGGCTGCGGCTGGGGCGGTGTTGCGGAAGCTGCGGGCAAGCTGGGGGCTAAACTCCGCGGCATCACGCTGTCGGCGGAGCAACTGGCTTTCGCCAAAATGCGCATGGCCAAGCACAAGCTTGAGGACAAGGTGGAGCTTGTCCTCGAAGACTACCGGGACACCAAGGGCGTCTTTGACGCCATCGCCTCGGTTGAGATGATCGAGGCGGTGGGAGAGGCCCACTGGCCCACCTATTTCAGGACGCTTTATGAAAGGCTGAAGCCCGGTGGCGTGGCGGCCATCCAGGGCATCACGATCCGTGAAGACAATTTCGAGGGCTATCGCAACAGCGTCGATTTCATCCAGCGTTATATCTTTCCGGGGGGCATGCTGCTCACCAAGCAGATCATGAAGGAGCAGACCCAGAAGGCGGGCCTTCTTTTCGAGAAGATGGAATGCTTCGGCCAGTCCTATGCCCAAACACTTGCACTGTGGCGCGAACGTTTCGAGGCGGCCTGGCCCCAGATTGCGCCACTCGGTTTTGATGAGCGCTTCCGGCGCATGTGGAACCTTTATCTTTCCTATTGCGAGGCCGGCTTTGCTGAAGGGATCATTGACGTCGGTATCTACAAGCTGCGCAAGCCAGCCTGAGACATGAAGATCATCGGCATCAGCGGCGCCTTGCGCAAAGCCTCCACCAATACTGGGCTTTTGTGGGCGCTGCGTGAGATGGCGCCCGCTGATGTTAAGCTTGAGATCCATACGCTGCATGGCATTCCACTCTTTGACGAGGATGTCATTGCCGCGAGCGGCAAACCTGCTGTCGTTCTCGATCTTGCCGATCGTATCCGCGCGGCTGATGGCGTTATCATTGCAACGCCTGAGTATCAGTTCTCAGTGCCGGGGGTGCTCAAGAATGCCAATGACTGGCTGTCGATCTGCAATGCACCCTACAAATGGAAGCGCACCGGCATTGTGGGGGCGAGCGCTGGGGCTATGGCGGGAACGGCACGGGCGCAGTATCACTTGCGGCAGAATCTGCAAGCCTTGCAGGCCATCGTGATGCCGCGTCCAGAATTCTTCGTGGTGCACAACGAATTGAAGTTCGACGCCGAAGGCAATCTCACCGACGCCGAAACGCGGGAGCGATTGGAGAAATGGTTCACCGCTTTCCGCGAATGGGTCGAAAAGAAACCGTAGAGCAAATTCCGGCCAAGTTGCAGACTTGGCCGATAAGAATTTGCTCCAACATATTACTTTGGCGCGAGTTCGCTTCGCGGACCTTCGGTTCTTTCGACCGCGTGGTTCCACGCGGTCGGAAAGCGCGCTGATCAGCCCTGCTGTTCAGTATCGCCCTGCAATTGTTGCCAAGTGTTGGGGCGCGAGAGCATCTGCTTGAGGTAAGCAAGATTGGCTTCCACTTCATTGGGCGGCAGGTCTTCGCTGGCGATCTTCTGGCTTTCTTCAAAGCGTCCTTGCAGGCCGACGACTAGTGCGAGGTTCTGGCGGATGCGAGGCAGCGACTTGGCATCAGGTGCGGCCAGGGCTTCGCGCAGCAATTTTTCCGCCTCTGGCAGCTTGCCCTGCAGAGCATAGGACATGGCCATGTTGTTCGTGACCGACAATTCACCAGGCTTGAGAGCAAGGGCCTGCTGATATTTCTCGCGGGCCTCGGCGTGCCTCGCCTGTTGGTCAAGGGCCGTGCCCAAGGCCGAGAAGATCTGCCAATCGGCGGGATTGAGCTGGCTTGCGCGTTCCAGCACGGCCGAAGCTTGATCCGCTGCACCAATCTTGAGAAGTTCCTTGCCGACGATGGCTTGTGCTTCGGCATTGGCCGGATTGCGCTCGGCAATGGTGTTGAGCACGCCGATCTGCGTTGGACGCTGGCCCAAGGCACCGAGATTTGCGGCATAGGCAAGGCCTAGCTTCAGGTCGCCGGGATTGGCGTTCCACTCTTTGGCCATGGCCTCGGTCTTCTTGAAGGAGACGCTGCCTGAAGCGGAAGTCGATGCGGTCGAGAGAGGATCGCCATCAAGGCTCGCCGCCTTGTTCTGGCAGGCCGCCAAGGCCCATGCCGCCACAAGAAGAATTGCGCCTGTTCTCACAGACGTGGCCAACCGTCCGCCCCGCCGTCCCATTTGAACTTACTCCACAGCTAGTAAACCGTCCCTTGACGTGTTAGCGCGCTCATTCTCAACAAAGGCTTAACCATGGCTGTTAAGAGTTTGTTTGGATTTGGATATAGATATGGAATCGACCGATGATTGATGCTGCTAAACTCTTGCTTGATGGCCCTGCGAAGAAGGCCATTCCCATCCATGTGATTGACGCCACTGATTGGGAGAAGACAGCAAAGGAGCTGTCTTCTGCACATCGTGATTGGGCCAGGCGCCAAGGATTTGAAGCAAAGCCCGGAAGCCTTTTGCAGGTGGCGGGAGCATCAGGACAGCTTGAGGCGGTCTATGCCGGAGCAGCCAGAGCGGAGGACGATGCCTTTTCTCTGGGGGCAATTTCATCGCGGCTGCCGGAAGGCGTTTATGCCTTCAAGACACCGCCGGGACAGGCCGCGCTTGTGGCGTTGGGCTGGGCACTGGAACTCTACAAATATGATCCCTACCGGCCGCAGAGCGTGCGCATGGCGCAGCTTGTGGTGCCCAAGGTTGCCAAGCGTGACGAAGTGGTGCGCCTCGCCAATACGAGTTTCATGGTGCGTGATCTTATCAACACGCCGGCCAATCTGTTCGGTACGGCTGAGCTCGAAGCTGCGGCGCGCAAGGTCGCGAAGCAACATGGTGCGAAGATCAAGGTCATTTCGGGGGCGGAACTGGCCAAGGGCTTTCCGCTCATTCATGCCGTCGGCACGGCTTCGTCCCGTGCGCCCCGGCTCATCGACTTTACCTGGGGGAAGACAAGCGCGCCCAAGGTGACGCTAGTGGGGAAAGGTGTTGTCTTCGATACAGGCGGTCTCGACATCAAGCCCTCTTCCAGCATGTTGCTGATGAAGAAGGATATGGGTGGTGCGGCCAATGTGCTGGGCCTTGCCAGCCTCATCATGGCGGCGAAATTGAAAGTGAGATTGCGCGTGCTGATCCCCGCGGTGGAGAATGCAATTTCAGGTCCAGCTTTCCGGCCCGGAGACGTATTCAAATCGCGTAAGGGACTCACCGTCGAGATCGGCAACACCGATGCGGAAGGGCGGCTTATTCTCGCTGACGCTCTGGCCCTTGCCGAAGAGGAGGAACCTCAGCTTCTGGTAGATATGGCAACGTTGACGGGAGCGGCACGGGTGGCGCTCGGCCCTGACTTGCCGCCCTTCTACACCGATGACGAAAAACTGGCGGAAGAGCTTGCAGGCCATGCCATGCGGGAAAACGATCCCATGTGGCGGCTTCCCCTGTGGCGCGCTTATGCCAGCATGATCGAGACGCCCATTGCCGATCTCAACAATGCCGGGGCCGGGGGCTTTGCCGGTTCGATCACAGCGGCGTTGTTCCTCCGGCGCTTTGCCGAGAAGGCCAAGGCACATCTTCATCTCGATATTTTCGGCTGGACGCCGACGGCCAAGCCGGGGCGGCCCAAGGGCGGCGAGCAACAGGGCATGCGGGCGCTCTTTGCGCTTCTCCAGGCGCGCTACGGCGGTTGATTTTCCGGGCGCATTGCGGAAATATGTAACGGTTCCGAAACAAGCGGAGTTGAGTGCTTCATGCGTCTTTCCCCATCCCAAGCCGCACAGCTCTGGCATGACGTGGCGCTAGCCCAGGTGATGGATGACGAGCCCGATCTTTCGGTGCGGCAATTGACCGTTCTTCTTTCCATCTATCTTGAGCCGCCGCCCCATACGGTGCGGGGGCTTGCGGCGAAGCTGCAAGTGACCAAGCCGGTCATCACGCGGGCGCTCAATTCCATGGGAAAGCTTGGGCTTGTTTCGCGCCGGCGAGATGAGAAGGACAAGCGTAATGTGCTGGTGCAGCGCACGGTGAAGGGTGTGCTTTATGTGGAGCGCCTGTCGGAGCTTGTCGCGGCGAAGGCTGAGAGATTGTGACGGAAGCGAAACCAGACAAGAGGCTTCATGCCTGGCGCGAGGACCTGGCCGATGAGCGGTTGAAGCACAGGCTTCAGGCGGCGGCCTATGCCCACGGCACGTCCGCCCAGATCATCGTGGCGATTTGCAATGTCCATGGCGCGCCTGCGGTGGATGCAAAGCTGGTGACGCAGGCCCTCATGGGCGAGACGGCGCGGATATTCGAAACCAAGGATGGTTGGTGTTGGGTGCAGCTCGATGGCGACGGCTATGTAGGCTATGTGCGCGAGGTTGAGCTTGCGGCGACGGTTGAAACGCCCACCCACAAGGTCATTGTTCCATCAACTCTCCGTTTCAGCAAGGCGGATATCAAGTCACAGCCCGTCACCTCTTTGCCGCTCAACACCAGGCTAAGCGCGGTGGATGAAGAGAGCGGGTTTCTCCGGCTCAAGCGCGGTGGCTATGTGTATGTCGCCCATTGTGCGGGGCTTTCTCATGCAGCAAGCGATTGGGTTTCGCTGGCGGAACAGTTTCTGGGAACACCTTATCTCTGGGGTGGAAAGAGTGTCGCCGGCATTGATTGCTCCGGACTTGTGCAGGCGTCACTGCAGGCGGCAGGCAGGATCTGCCTCAGGGATTCAGACATGCAGGAGACATCGCTCGGCGTGGAATTTCCGGAGGGAGCCAAGCTGCAGCGCGGCGATCTCATTTTCTGGAAGGGCCATGTGGGCATCATGCGGGATGCAACAACACTGCTTCACGCCAATGCCCATCATCTCATGGTCGTCAGCGAGCCCCTCGAAGAAGCGGTGGAGCGCATTGCCGCCAAAGGTTCGGAGATTACGGCGGTCAGGCGGTTGTAACTTCACCCCATTTCTCCATGGGCCGACTTGATCGGCCCACCCAGCGCAAGAAAAGACTGGGTCGGCGGGTTGATCCCGGATCAAGTCCGGGACGCCGATGGAGGAAGTCGTTAATAGCCGCGGGCACGGTCCACGAGATTGTCGAGTTGTCCCGTTTTTTCATATTGCGCGATCGCCTTCGCCACATAGTCACAAATGACGGAAGGCTCGCTGTCGGCGGCGGAATGGGGCGTGAGATAGACGCGCGGGTGCGGCCAGAAGGGGCTGTCATTTGGCAATGGTTCCTTGCAGAAAACGTCGAGCGAAACGGCGATCAATTCGCCAGACTCAAGCGCCGCAAGAATATCCGCTTCCACCTGCTGGCGGCCGCGCCCCGCATTGATGAGGGCAGGCGCGCCCAGCGGGCCATTGCGGGCGAGCTTCCTGATAAGCGCGCGATTGATCAGGCCATCGGTTTCTGCTGTCGCAGGAAGCAGGCAAACGAGAATGTCTGTGCGGGAAAGGAAAGCATCCAATTCGTCCGCGCCTGCAAAGCTCGTGACGCCATAAATGGATTTGCGGCTGCGGCTCCAGCCCGCCACCTGAAAACCCAGCATGGCAAGTTTCTTCGCGGCATCCTCGCCCAGAACGCCAAGCCCCATGATGCCGACACGCAAAGCCGAGGCGGCGTGCTGCGGGAAGGAATCCCACTTCTTGTCGCGCTGGTTTGCGAGAATGCGAGCCTGCTGGCGGTGGTGCATCAGTACATGCATGACGATGTGCTCGGACATCCGCATGGTGAGATCGGGATCATTGACGCGCACGATGGGAATGCCGTCAGGGAGCGTGGGATCGGAGAGGATCGCATCAACGCCAGCACCGAGCGAGAAAATTACTTTCAGGTTCGGTAATT
>JBIOWL010000216.1:0-2566 GCA_044868645.1 Aestuariivirga sp. | reverse complement strand
GTCACATTTGCCAGCCGCAATCTTCGCTTTCAGATCATCGGTTACGAACCGGGGCGGCCCGGCGGTCCAAATGCGCTGATCGCCGGGCGCCCACTGGCGCGCAGTCATTTCGAGATCGTGGCCGACCGCTCTACCGGCCTCGCGCCGGGTGATACGCTCATGCTCGGCCGCAACCGTTTCACAGTGACGGGCGTGACTGCCGGAGAGGTAACATCGGGCGGCGATCCGGTTGCCTATGTGAGTTTGCGCGATAGCCAAAAATTGCAATTCGATTTGGCGCCACCTGCCGTACGCGTTGAGATAGCGCGAGGCACGAGCAGCGGGGTCAAGGACACAGTCAACACAGTCATTGCCCGCATCGCACCGAATGTGCCGGTTGGTGAAGTCGCAGCAAGCGTCAAGCGGTGGAAACACCTCAATGCGATTACACGAGCGGAGCAGGAAACCATCCTTACCCGTTCGGTGGTGCAGCGGGCACGCCAGCAGATCGGCCTCTTCACATCCATACTGATGACCGTCTCGGCGGTGATCATCGCGCTCATCATCTACACCATGACGATGGACAAGATTCGCGAAATCGCCACACTGAAACTGATCGGCGCGCCGAACCGCACCATCACAGGCATGATCGTTCAACAGGCCATTGCGCTTGGCGGAACCGGATTTGTGATTGGCGCCCTCCTCATATCCAGCGTCAAGGACTACTTCCCGCGCCGGGTGGTGCTGCAGCCCGAAGACGGCTTGGCGATGGCGGCGATTGTACTCGTCGTCTGTCTCCTGGCCAGCGGACTTGGTGTGCGGCTTGCGCTCACCGTCGATCCGGCCAAGGCGCTAGGCGGCTGACATGCGGGATACCGCATCGCCGTTGATATCGCTGCAGGCAATTTCCAAGCATTTCGGGGAAGGCGAGGCGCGTGTCGATGCGCTAAGCAATATCTCCATGGCGGTCAATCCGGGCGAGATTGTCGGACTCGTCGGACCGAGCGGCTCCGGCAAGTCCACTCTGCTCAACATCATTGCCTGCATCCTGGAACCCTCGGAAGGCCGCATGGATCTGGACGGCGAGGCGATCTACGACAATCGCTGGCTCAAGGGCGATCTGCGGCGGCTGCGCCTCGACAAGATCGGCTTTGTCTTTCAATTCCACAATTTGCTGCCGTTCCTATCCACGACAGAGAATGTGGCAATGGTGCGCGAACTTGCGGGCGCGTCCACGCGCGAAGCGAAAGCAAGGGCGATTGAACTCCTTGACTATCTCGGCGTTGCTCATCGTGCCACGGCCATGCCTGCCACCATATCCGGCGGCGAAGCACAGAGGGTCGCGATCGCGCGCGCCATTGCTAACAGGCCGCGCATCATTCTTGCTGACGAGCCCACCGCCGCGCTCGATTCGCAAAGGGCTGGCGTTGTCATGGATCTCCTGGGCAAGCTCGCCCATGAGCAGAGGTCAGCCATTGTGGTTGTCAGCCACGATGAAAAGATCTTCGACCGTTTTCACCGCATCTTTCACCTGCGGGATGGCTATCTCGAGTCCGTCGAAAGCAGGCCACTTACTCTTCCGGCCTGAGATGCAACTTGCGCCGGCCCTCAGGCCTTGATGCAGCGGTTGTAATAGTGCTTGTAATGCTTCATCCGCTTTTCGTTGAATACGATCAGCCCAATTGCCGCTCCACCGAGGCCGAAGCCGGTGAAGTGCCTCTTGCCATCGGCGGATTTGCCGGCAAGGCCGCCCGTGGCGCCCATGAGTAAGGCATTATCGGCGGCCTTGGGGCCTCCCATCTTCCTGTCGGCCATCTTCTTGGCATAGGCCTTACAGGAGTCCACGCTGGCGGCCTCAGAAGGCGCGGACAAAGGCAGCGCAACGAGAAACGCCGCAAAAGCTGCGCAGATTGTTGCTAGAGCGATCTTCTTCATGGTTCCCGACTCCCTGCTTGTTGATTTGCAGAGGCTAGCCTCAATTTTCGAATATGGAAAGCGCTGCGCGGGGCCGCTTCCAAACTAGCGCGGGCGCAGTTCCATGGAGACGTGGCGGAGGCCGCGGCGCAACATGTCCGGATCGCCCTGTGGCAGTTCCTTCTCGATTTCCGCATGGCCCGCACGCCACAGCGGCACAGCCCTGGCGAGCAGGGCCTCGCCCTTTGCGGTGAGCGATACGCGGCGGGCGCGACCGTCATCCTTGTCTTTGCGGATTGTGACGAGTTTCCGCTCTGACAGTTTCTTGAGAGCCGCCGTCACCGTCGCCTGGTCCATGGCAAGAAATGCCGCAAGATCGAGAGCCTTGGGGGCGCCCATGCCGCTCACCGCCATCATCATGGAATACTGGCCGTTGGTGAGCCCCAAGCCGGCAAAAATCCGGTCAAAGCGGCGGGCAAGAGCCCGCGCCGCCTTTTGCGTTGCAAAGCACAGGCAATTGTCCCGCACTTCCCGGACAACTGTTTTGTCAACAGGTATTGCCTTCGCCATAATGGTTTGATATCAAACTATTTGAGTTTGTGCAACAGTCAATGCCGGCACAAGGCAAAGGTTGAGGAAAAGCGCCATGGACAACAACAAATATCGCTGGGTC
>JBIOWL010000215.1:0-2632 GCA_044868645.1 Aestuariivirga sp. | reverse complement strand
CTCAAACATGTGGCGGGCTATTGCACCATCAATGATCTCTCCGAGCGCGAATTCCAGGCAGAGCGCCACGGCCAGTGGACCAAGGGCAAATCCTACGACACTTTCGGTCCTGTGGGGCCCTGGCTCGTCACGCGCGATGAGGTGAAGGACCCGCAGAACCTTCATCTCTGGCTCGAGCTCAATGGTGAAAAGGTTCAGAACGGCTCCACCAAGACCATGGTCTATGGCGTTGCCTTCATCGTTGCCTATCTCTCGCAGTTCTTCACGCTGATGCCCGGCGACATCATCACCACGGGAACGCCCCCCGGCGTCGGCATGGGCATGAAGCCGCAGCGCTTCCTCAAGGAGGGCGACCGGATGGTCGTCGGCATCGAGGGGCTAGGCGTGCAGCGGCAGGTGGTGAAGAGGGATAAGTAACCAGCGGTCAGTAATCAGTAGTCAGGGGTCAAGTGAAGGTGGTAACAGGCGCGGAAACTTGACTTCTGACCTTTGACCACTGACTGACAATTACGACTGACTGCAACATGAACAGCAAGCCTGTCCGTCCCAAAGCCCGCGTGGCCAAGGGATTCCGCGATATTGATGCCAACGAAATACGCGGCACGAGAGCCATGCTGGCCACCATCCAGCGGGTCTATGAATCCTATGGCTTCGAGCCGGTGGAGCAACCCTTCGTGGAATATACGGATGCGCTGGGCAAGTTCCTCCCCGATCAGGACAGGCCCAATGCCGGTGTCTTTTCCTTCCAGGACGATGACGAGCAGTGGCTGTCGCTGCGCTATGATTTGACGGCGCCGCTGGCGCGTTATGTGGCGGAGAATACGCAAGGCCAGTTGCCAACGCCTTACCGCAGCTACCGCCAGGGCTGGGTCTTCCGCAATGAAAAGCCGGGGCCGGGACGCTTCCGCCAGTTCATGCAGTTCGATGCCGATACGGTTGGCTCATCTTCTCCCGCCGCCGATGCGGAAGTTTGCATGATGGCGGCGGATACGATGGAGGCGCTGGGCATTCCACGCGGGCAGTATGTGATGAAGGTCAACAGCCGAAAGCTGCTGGATGGGTTCACTGAAACCTATGGCATCGGAGAAGATGTCAAGGCGACTTGGCTTCGCGCACTCGACAAGCTCGATCGGCTTGGCAAGCAAGGAGTGGCACAGCTCTTGGGCACGGGCCGCAAAGACGAAAGCGGTGATTTCACCAAAGGTGCTGGCCTCAGCGAGAAACAGATCGAAGCAAGTCTGTCTTTCGCCACCTCGCTTGTGCTCGATGCGAAATATGTGAGCGGCAGCAAGAATGGCGAAGAGGGCCTGCGCGATCTTGAAGCAATGCAGGTTTTGTTCAAAGCTGCTGGCTACGAAAGCGATCGTGTCCGCTATGATTCATCGGTCGTTCGTGGCCTCGAATACTACACAGGTCCCGTCTTTGAGTGCGAACTCTTGATGGAGACGAAAGACGAGGATGGCAACACCGTGCGCTTTGGATCGGTGGGCGGTGGCGGGCGCTATGACGATCTTGTGGCGCGCTTTACGGGCCAGCAGGTTCCGGCCACTGGCTTTTCCATTGGCGTATCGCGGCTCTATTCGGCGCTGAAACTGGTCGGCAAGGCGGAGACTTCGAAGACGCTGGCTCCTGTCGTTGTGCTGGTCATGGACAAGGAGAGGCAGGGCGATTACTGGTGCATGGTGCAGCAGCTTCGCAACGCCGGCATTCGTGCCGAAATGTATGTGGGCACTGCAGGCATGAAGGCGCAGATGAAATATGCCGATAAACGGGGCGCGCCGCTTGCCATCATCCAGGGGGGCGATGAAAAGACCAAGGGTGAAGTGCAGATCAAGGATCTTCGCCTGGGATCGGAACTTGCCGCCAATATTTCCTCGCGTGAGGAATATGCGAGCCAGCGTCTGGCGCAGGTGTCGGTGCCAGAGTCTGAACTGGTTGAGCAGGTGCGGAAGATGCTGCATACAACCGCCTAGCCGTCATCCCGGCGAAAGCCGGGACCCATTTCATCGTTTCAACCCGTGTTAACGACATCTTGTTCAGCGCCATTTCCCAACGTCAAATGCTTCAGGGGGTCCTGGCTTTCGCCGGGATGACGGAGTAGTGCCCGGGCGGTCCTCATCCGAACGCGAGGCGCTGGCGCGGCAGAACGCTGCCATCATGGCGGTGTTCGAGCGCGCAGGCTTCGAGCATATCGCGCCGGACATCATCCAGCCTGCCGACATCTTTCTCGAGCGCTCCGGCGAAGACATCCGTGCACGGACATTTGTGTTCAGTGATCCGGACGGCAATGAGCTGTGCCTCAGGCCTGACCTTACGGTTCCTGCCTGCCGTTACCACCTGAGCACGGCGAAAAATCCCGCCGCCGAGACGCGCTATTGCTATCTCGGCACGGCCTTCCGTTTTCCCGACGAGGCGCTTTCCCCGCAGGAGTTCAATCAGGCAGGACTTGAATGGTTCGGCGGCAGTGACCCGGTGGCGGCGGAAGCGCGCGTCATCAAGCTGACACTCAGCGCGCTGGAAGCGGCGGGGCTATCGCAGCTCAAGGTAACGATTGGCGATCTTGGCCTTTTCAATGCGCTGATTGAAGACATGCCCATGCCGGCCCGCTGGCGGAGGAGGCTTCGTCACCAAT
>JBIOWL010000214.1:0-9441 GCA_044868645.1 Aestuariivirga sp. | reverse complement strand
GCAAAGTGATCACCCGGCCGCTCTCCAATCGAATCCTCGCCGGATGTACGCGGCGCGCGCTTTTCCGGTTGGCCAAGGAGCACAATGTCCAGATTGAGGAACGCGCATTCTCGGTGGATGAAGCGCTGGCGGCTGATGAAGCTTTTCTCACCTCCGCCTCACAATTCGTGATGCCGATCACCGAGATTGATGGCCATCGCATTGGTGGTGGGCAGCCGGGACCAGTAACGCGCAAGCTGCGCGAAATCTTCCTGCAGGAAGCGCAGAGCGTCTAGAGCAGCGGAAACTCCGGCGCATCCATCATCGCGCCATGGGCCAGCGTGACTCCGCGGAAGGGCGGTGAAGTTTTGATGCCTTCGCGCCTGGCATAGCGCGCATTGTCACCGAGTAGGCGCAGAGAAAAAGCGCGGCGCTGTTCACTTTGTGACTTGTTGGCAGGCGCACCGTGCAAGGTCATGTAATTGAAGGCCACGGCGTCGCCCGGTTCCAGCGCCCAGCCGATGACATTGAATTTGTCGCGGTTGCCATTGACGTCGGGCACAGGCTCAAGTCCATCGCCATCGTTGAGCGGCGTCTTGTCGAAACGCTCGGGGCGATAGTATTTGCCCCACTTGTGCGAGCCCGCGATAAATTCCAGCGTGCGTTCGCGTGGAATGTGATCCAGCGGAATCCAGATTGAGACGGTGTCCGTGCCATCCACGCAATAATAGGGCTGGTCCTGGTGCCAGGGTGTTGCGACATCGGCGCCCGGTTCCTTCACCAGCACATGTTCATGGAAGAGGCGCACGGTTTTCGTGCCCATGAGCTGGCGGCCAATTTCTGCCGCGCCTGAATTGAAAATGAAATCACGGTATTCAGGAATGCGGTTCCAGTTGCAATAATCACCAAAGAAACGTCCGCCGCCATCCTTGCCCTGATAGATTCTCACATCGGCGCTGGGTTCGGCCATGTTGCGGGCAATGCCGGCGCGCAGTGTTTCAACCCAATCCCTGAACAGCCCGCGCAGTGCGACTGCACCATCGCGGCGAAAGGCCGAGATTGTTTCCGCATCCAACTTGGTTTGCATCTTGGTCCTTCTCATCTTTGACTTGTGCGCCAGTTGGGATTGATCCACGGCTCCAGATTGGAGGGCGGCAGAGGATCGCGGCACAGAATGTGATCCGAGGCTTTTTCGCCGATCATCAGCGTCGGCGCATTGAGGTTGCCATTGGTGATCTGCGGCATGATGGAACTGTCGGCGACGCGCAGGTTTTCGATGCCAATGACGCGACACTCGGAATCCACCACAGCCATGCGGTCCTTCTTCGCGCCCATCTTGCAGGTGCCCGTCGGATGAAAGGCCGTTTCGCTGTGGTCGCGGATGAATTCGTCAATCTGGGCATCCGTCTGCACTTTTTTACCGGGCTGGATTTCTTCGGCACGGAAAGGCTTCAGCGCCTTCTGCTGCATGATTTCACGCGTGAGCTTGACGCAGGCGCGGAACTCAGTCCAGTCATCGGGGTGACCCATGTAGTTGAAGAGGATGCGGGGGTTATCAAGCGGATTATTGTTCCGTATGCGGACATATCCCCTCGACTTGGTGCGCATAGGACCCACGTGAACCTGGAAGCCATGGCCGGGGAAGGCAGCCCTGCCGTCATAGCGGACAGCGGCAGGCAGGAAATGATACTGGATATCCGGATAGTCGATGCCCGCGGCAGAGCGGATGAAGCCGCAGCTTTCAAAATGATTGGTGGCGCCTAACCCTGACTGGAAAAACAGCCATTCCGCGCCGATCAATGCCTTGGAGCCGATATTGAGCTTGCCGTTCAGGGTAATGGGCTGCTTGCACTTCACCTGGAAATAGATCTCCATGTGGTCATGGAGGTTCTCGCCCACACCCGGCAAATTATGCAACACGGACACGCCAGCCTCTTTCAGCACAGCGGCAGGCCCAATGCCTGAAAGCTGCAGAAGCTTCGGTGAATTGATGCTTGACGCGGCAACGATCACCTCGCGGTTGGCGCGTGCAGTGAAGAGATTGTGGCCGCGGCTGTATTCCACGCCCACGGCCTTTTTGCCCTCCAGCAGAATGCGGCGGGCATAGGCATAAGTCACAAGCTTGACGCGCTTGGTGTCGCGGGCGGGGCGGAGATAGGCGTTGGCGGCGGACCAGCGGAATCCGTTATGCACGGTCATTTCCATGGGGCCGAAGCCCTCCTGCTGATGGCCGTTATAGTCAGCCGTGACTGGATAACCAGCCTGCCGGCCCGCTTCGATGAAGGCTTGGTAAAGCGGGTTAAGACGGGTGCCACGCTTGATGTGCATCGGGCCAGAGGTGCCGCGCCAGCCTTCCTCGCCGGCCCCCTCCTCGCCAGTATGGGCGTTTTCCATGCGTTTGAAGTAAGGCTGCACATGTTTGAAGGACCAGCCCTTGGCGCCCATTTCCTCCCAGATGTCAAAGTCGCGTGGATGGCCGCGCACATAGACCATGCCATTGATGGAGGATGAACCGCCCACCACCTTGCCGCGCGGCGTCACCATGCTGCGGCCGCCCAAATGGGGCTCGGGTTCGGTCTCAAAGCCCCAATTGTAGCGTTTCATGTTCATGGGGATCGACAACGCTGAGGGCATCTGGATCAGGGGGCCCCGGTCAGTGCCGCCATATTCAAGCACCAGCACCGTGTGGCCCGCCTCGGACAGGCGATGGGCCATGACCGACCCGGCAGAACCCGATCCCACAATGATATAGTCGAACGAAGCCGTCATGGTGTCCTTTTAGGCCAATGCAGCATCCCTGAGAAAGTGCAACACCGTCACGGCATGGGCGGAAACCGTCTCCTGGTTTTGACTCATGTCGCGCGATCTGGAATGATCGGGAAAAGTCTGCGGGTGATTATGGATCGTCTCTTGGGCGCGGATGAGTTGCATCCCGCCGAAATCTTCAACGGCACTGGAACTTCCTCCTATGTGCTGATCTGCGAGCATGCCAGCAACCGCCTGCCCAAGGCGCTGGGTGATCTTGGCCTCAAGCCCGGCGATCTCGAGCGCCATATTGCTTGGGACATCGGCGCGGCGGGCACCGCGCGCATCCTTTCAAAACTCCTCGATGCGCCGCTCATCCTGCAGCGCTATTCGCGGCTTGCCTATGACTGCAACAGGCCGCCTGAATCCGACGGCGCCATGCCGGAGGTGAGCGAGATTTTCGAGATTCCCGGCAATCGGAAGCTCCTGCCTCAACAGAAACTCGCTCGCATCACGGGACTTTACAGGCCCTTCATGGATGCGATTGCTGCCTTTCTCGATGAGCGGGCGGCCAAGGGCCAGCACACGATCCTTGCCTCGATCCACTCTTTCACACCCGTTTACAAGGGCAAGGAACGGCATCTGGAACTCGGCCTGTTGTTCGATCGCGATGCCTGGCTGGCAAATTTCATCCTGAAAGCCTTTCCGGGCGACAAGGCGCGGCTCAATGAGCCGTATGGCCCGAAAGATGGCGTCATGCACTTGCTGAACCTGCAGGCCGCGCCGCGTGGACTCAAGCATGTGATGATTGAAATCAGGAACGACCTTATTCAAGACCATGCCGGCCAGAACAATTGGGCCAACCGTTTGACGGTGCCCATGGCGCAGGCGGCAACAATATTGGGAGGAGAACATGGCCACAGGAACGCTCACATTCGCTGAGCTCAAGAAACAGGTGAAAGCGGGGGCCATCGACACGGTCATCGCCGCTTTTCCCGATATGCAGGGCCGGCTCATGGGCAAGCGCTTCGAGGGCAACTTCTTCGTCGATAGTGCCTATGAGGAAACGCATTGCTGCAACTATCTCCTGGCGCTTGACGTCGATATGGAGCCGGTGCCGGGCTACAAGGCAGCAAGCTGGGAAAAGGGCTATGGCGATTATATCCTGAAGCCTGATCTTGCGACCATCCGGCTCTGCCCCTGGCTGCAAAAGACGGCGCTGGTCATGTCGGACATTCTTGACCACCATGACCATTCGCCGGTGCCGCATGCGCCGCGCAATATTCTGAAGCGGCAGTTGGAGCGGCTTTCCAACCTCAAGATGATGGCCTATTTCGCCTCGGAGCTCGAATTCTATGTTTTCGATCAGAGCTTCAAGGATGCCTATGCGGGCGGCTATCGCAACCTCACCACGCCATCGCACCTCAATGAGGACTACAACATCCTGCAAACAACCAAGGATGAGAATTTGATGCGGGCGATCCGCAATTGCCTTTATGGCGCTGGCATCACGGTTGAGAATTCCAAGGGCGAAGCCTGGGCAGGCCAGGAGGAAATCAATGTGCGCTATGATGCGGCGCTTCCCATGGCGGACACCCATGTGTTCCTCAAGCATGCCTGCAAGGAAATTGCGCAGACGCTGGGGCAGTCCCTTACTTTCATGGCCAAGCCCAATTATGCCTGGGCAGGAAGCTCCTCACATATCCACCAGTCGCTGTGGAGCGCTGATGGCAAGATGCCGATGTTCCATGACAAGGCGGGTGATCATGGCATGTCGGAACTGATGAAGCACTACATTGCCGGGCTTCTGGCGCACGCCAGCGAGATCACCTATTTCCTCGCGCCCTATATCAACTCCTACAAGCGCTATATCGCCGGCACCTTTGCGCCGACGCGGGCGGTGTGGAGTTTTGACAACCGCACCGCCGGCTATCGTTTGTGCGGCGCCGATACCAAAGCGATCCGCATTGAATGCCGCGTCGGCGGGTCCGATCTCAATCCTTATCTCGCTTTTTCGGCGCTTCTCGCTGCGGGGCTTGACGGCATCGAGAACAAGATGGCGCTGGAACCTGCCTTCTCCGGCGATGCCTATGACAAGTCCAAGAAGCTCCGCGAAATCCCGAAGACGCTGCGCGAAGCAACGGAACTCCTGGATCGCTCCCAACTGCTGCGCAAGGCCTTTGGCGATGATGTCATTGACCACTATGTGCACACCGCCAAGTGGGAACAGTTTGAGTATGACCGGCGCGTGACCGATTGGGAAGTGCGCCGCGGCTTTGAGCAATATTAAGAAAGAGACAAGAGATGATCCCCAACCGCAATTTTGGTTTTCCAACCCCTATCCGTTTTGGCGCGGGGCGGGTGAAGGAGCTGCCTGCCTTCTGTGAAGCTGCCGGCATGAAAAAGCCGCTGTTCGTTACCGACAAGGGTTTGGCCAGTACGCAGATGGTGAAGGACATATTGGCCAGCCTGGAAGAGGAAGGCCTCGGTTCGGCCATGTATTCGGATGTCAGGCCCAACCCCACGGAAGAAAATGTGCTGCAGGGCTGCAAGGCCTTCCGCGACGGCGGGCATGATGGCGTCATCTGTTTCGGCGGTGGCTCCGCGCTCGACACAGGCAAGATGATCGCGCTGATGCATGCGCAGTCGATCTCCATCTTCGACCTGGAAGACATCGGCGACTGGTGGACGCGCGCTGACGCTTCGAAAGTTGCACCCAATATCTGCATTCCAACAACCGCCGGCACGGGTTCCGAAGTGGGCCGCGCCGGTGTGATCACGCACCCAGGCACACACGAGAAGAAGATCATTTTCCATCCCGATGTGATGCCGAAATTCGCCGTGCTTGATCCGGAAGTCACGCTGGGCCTGCCGCCGAAGCTTACCGCCGCCACAGGTTTCGATGCCTTCGCCCATTGCCTCGAGGCCTATTGCGCGCCGTTTTATCACCCACTCGCGGCGGGCGTTGGCCTTGAAGGCATGCGGCTTATCAAGGAAAATCTCGCCAAGGCTGTAAAAAAGGGCAAGGACATCGACGCGCGCGGCAACATGATGGTTGCCTCCGCCATGGGAGCCACCGCCTTCCAGCGCGGACTTGGGGCGATCCATGCCCTCTCTCATCCCTTCGGTGGGCTTTATGATGCCCATCACGGTACGCTTAACGGCATCATCATGCCTTATGTTTTGAAGGCGAACCGCCGCAAGATCGAAAAGGAGATCGAGCGGGCAGCCGCCTATCTCGGCATCAAGGGCGGCTTCAACGGCTTCCTCAAATTCGTGCTGGCGCTACGCAAGGAAGTTGGCATTCCGCACCGGCTTGCCGATATCGGCATTGACACCAAGCGGCTCGACGAAGTGGCGGCCATGGCGATCAGGGATCCTTCTGCAGGTGGCAATCCCATCCCGTTCACCGAGAAGCAATACAAGGCGCTGGCGAAGAAGTGCGTGGTGGGGGACCTATAAAACTTCGCCGATCACCTTCACCACCTGGAAACCAGGCTGTCCCTTGAGCGGCAATTAAGATGCAATTGAAGGAATCGGCCTAAGCCAATCTTCAATTACCGGCCGATATTTCCTGCGCACGCAACAGGGAATATCGTAATGTCAGCGAAAGCTTTCGGGAGTTTGGTGGCCGTCGCGTTCATTGGCGGAGGCGTAGCGTTCACAGCTATCGACCGTGAGATGAACTACGTCGAGGTCGATGGGAAGATCACCTATGTGAAGACCGACTGCTGGATCAAGGAAGGCAAGACGACGATCGTCGAGAAGGGCGGTTCCAAGACTGCCTATATGGACTGCAAGGATGCGCCGGACGTCGCAAAGGAATTCGGAATGAGCAAGGATAGCATCCGCCAGCGTGTGGCTTTGCGCTATCAATACAAGTCCCCCGTCGATGACTCAAAGCAGCTCGGGGAATATGAGTCGGACCACGACTCTCAGAAGTACAAGAGCGGCCAGGTCGTTAAGGTCCTCGCGCACAAAACGGAGGCCGCCTCGTCGCAATTCCACTGAGGCCGCGTCCTGCATGTTCCAGCCTTGGCAAATGCCGGCTGGGCGGGTTAGTTGTCAGGCCTAACTGCTCCTGAAGACTTTCCGGCCGCATATGCGATCCTCCAAAGCCATTCACATCATTAACTGCCATGCCGAAGGGGAAGTAGGCGATGTGATCGTGGGTGGCGTGACGCCGCCGCCCGGTGAGACGATTTGGGAACAATCGCGCTTCATTGCCCGCGACCAGACTTTGCGGAACTTTGTGTTGAATGAGCCACGCGGCGGTGTGTTCCGCCATGTGAACCTGCTGGTGCCGCCAAAAAATCCGAAGGCGCAGATGGGTTTCGTCATCATGGAGCCGGAAGACACGCCGCCCATGTCAGGCTCCAATTGCATCTGTGTAGCGACAGTGTTGCTCGATGCCGGCATCATTCCGATGCAGGAACCGGAAACGCGGCTGGTGCTGGAAGCTCCTGCAGGGTTGATCGAGGTGTGCGCCAAGTGCGCCGATGGCAAAGCGCAGTCGATCACCTTGCGCAATGTGCCGGCCTTTGCATCTCATATCGGTGCGACCATCGATGTCGATGGCATCGGCAAGATTAAGGTCGATACCGCCTATGGTGGCGATAGTTTCGTGATGGCGGATGCGGTGGATTTCGGCCTTGCCATCACGCCAACGGACGCGCGGCAGGTGGCGGAGATGGGCCGTCGTGTTGTGAAAGCTGCTAACGAACAGCTGCCGTTCCATCATCCCGAATTGCTGGAGTGGAAGCACTATTCCTTCTGTTTCATGCGCGGCGCGCTTGAGAAGGAGAACGATATTCTTACCTCGCGCAATGCCTGCGTAGTCAATCCGGGAAAGCTCGATCGTTCGCCGACGGGTACGGGCTGTTCGGCACTGATGGCGGTGCTGCATGCCAAGGGATTGATGAAAGCTGGAGACAGCTACATCGGCCGCTCGGTGATCGAGTCGCGTTTCGCGGGCCGCATCGCTGGAGAAACATCAGTCGGCGGAAAACCAGCCATCGTTCCTGAAATCACCGGCCGCGCCTGGATCAGCGGGCAAACGACACTGCTGCTCGATCCTGATGATCCCTGGCCTGCGGGCTACAAGGTGTCAGACACCTGGCCAAATGCCTGAAAGTCAGCAGGGTTGGCCGTCGTTCAATTTCATCATGCCGCGGATGAGCTTGTAGCCGAGCCAGAGCAGGAACAGCACATAGGCGGGCCATGTGATGATGATGCCAATGCCCAATGTGGCGATGGTGATAGCAAGCAACAGCACGGCGGCGATGAGAGCGATTGTCATTGTGGAAGCGATGTTGGCGAGATGGCTTCCGTAGATTGTGGAGGCGGCATCATCTTTCCGCGAGCGCGCGAGAAATATCACCACGAGGCAGCCGACAAGCAGCAGCGTGCCTGAGAATTCGCCAAGTGTCGCCAGAGCAATTGCGCCGGAAGCCACATAGAGAACCCAACTCAGGGCCTGATAGCCTTCCGGGTTCCGGTCAAAGGTTTTCGAGATATCCACGCTCATGATCGTTTCACCTCAATATCCGTCGATCTGTTTGCCCATGATGGCGATGGCTTGCTGATAGACGGAAGCCGCATTCCAACCTTGTATAGCAGAAAAATTCGGCTGGCCGCGTTGATAGCCTTCGCCAGGTTCCCAGCCATGGGCCACAAGGAAACGCGCCGTTGAAGCAAGGGCGCCTTCCTTGGAATTGAGATTGCCAGTGCCATAGAGAAGCACATTTTTCGGCATGAACTGCGTCTGGCCTAGTTCGCCATGCATGGCGCCCTTGGCGCTTGCCGAGACTTTGCCCGAACCAATCAGCTTCAGCATGGCGTAGAGCTGTTCAGTGAAAAACTCCGTGCGGCGGCAATCATAGGCAAGTGTCGCGGTGGCAGAGAGCACATGCTGGTTTCCGGTGAAACGGCCGAATGCAGTCTCCATGCCCCAGATTGCGATGATCGGGCCCGGCGGCACGCCATATTTCTTTTCAATCTTTGCAAAGAGTGCCGCATTGGCTGCGAGTTGGCGGCGGCCTTGCGAGACGATGGCAGCAGCGCCACGCTTCTGCATGAAGGCCTTAAGACCGAGCTTGAAGGAATGCTGGTTGCGGTCGGCGCGGATGGTGGCGGTGGCGTAGCTCGTGCCCATCAGTGCAGTGATGGCTTTGTCCTTGATGCCGTTGGCTTTGGCCTCCTTGGCAAAGGCCATTTTCCAGGCACTGAAATTTGCACCGGTCGAGCTGCATCTGGCGGCCAGCGCGGGCGAGATCATCAACGCAAACATAATGACAGCGCTCGCCAGTGCCGATCGCATGATAGTGTCTCCAAACAGATACCGCCCGGCGCATTTCTGCCACCGAGCGGAAGACTTGTCACGGGGCATGGTTGTACCCTTGTTCACCGGGCAAATCCCGGTGGAGAGAAGGGAGCGCGATGACGTCAGGTCATCACTGGCACCCTGAAGATGATTGGAGAGGAATGTTCCGCTCCGGCTTCAAGCCTGTTGCAACTGAGAAAGGTAGGGTGTTTCCGGTATCTGGCTCGAAGCCAAAGGCAGGAACGCAGCGGTTTTTGCCTCGGGGTCACTCTTGCAGTGCCACGGTCGACGGCGCTCCAGGGTGTCTCCACCAGTCCGTCTATCGGGATGCTCTGCGTCACTCCGCGCTGGGGCCATAGTACCCCAGGGGCTCGCCTCCGGCTCCCGGAGAAACT
>JBIOWL010000213.1:0-3319 GCA_044868645.1 Aestuariivirga sp. | reverse complement strand
GCTGCTTCCGCCTCGGCCGCTGCTGTAGTCGCATCAGCCGAGAGCGTCGCGAGATCGATGGCGCCCAACTGCGACTCCGCGGTTGTCAACTGCGCCTGGGCAGCGGCATCAGCTGTAGCCTGGGCGGCGGAAGCCGCATTCACTGCAGCAGTTGCTTCGGCGTTTTCCACAAAATATGTGCGCAGCTTGCCAACGCGCGAATTGGGCGAGGCATGGGCAAAGGCATTGGCACTGGCGTGGGCAGCGTTCAGCGCGCCCATCTGGCTGGCCAGCTTGCCTTTGGCATTCGTAGGTTCCACCGACGTGACAGAAGCAGTTTTCACCGATCCCTTCTGTCCACTCGAGGAGGCCTTGGAAGCTTTGCTGCTGGAGGACGAATTGCCACCTCCATTGCCGTTACCACCTCCATTGCCGTTACCACCTCCATTGCCGTTGCCACCCCCGTTGCCGTTACCATTACCGGCAAAGGCCTGGCCGTCCTGGCCAAAAATATGTGGTCCAGCCGCCGGCAAAGCAACGAGCGCAGAAGCTACAAGGATTGGCAGAAGTGATTTGGCACGCATAGGTTTCTCCCTCGATGTTCGAGGGCACCATCGTTCCCCGGTCCTTACCGGCTCACTACTTGGCTTGATAAAATTCGACTGAAACTCAGGCAGATTTATCAATAAGGTAAAGAGTAGAGGGCCTGACTTGTCGATCAGCCCGTCCAGCCCAATCCGGCCGCTACGCAATTCATCGTGGCAAGCAACGGCATATTGAGCGCCTCCTTGCCCTTCGCTTCGCGCGTTTCGCGTAAGAGCTGCACCTGCCAGCGGTTGGCTTGGTCCACCATGGGCCGCACCCGGTCAAAGCGGCGGCGGAATCCCTGGAACCGTTCGCATAGCATCTTCGATCCCGCTAGTTCCTGCATCACCTTGGCCGTGCGCTTATGCTCGTGGCGGATGAGCGCATAAAGCCGCTCGGCACCTACACGATCGGGCACCAGCGAGGCGTAGCGTTCCGCCACATCCATGTCAGCGAGATAGAGTGACTTCTCCACTTCATCGACGGCGAGCCTGAAACCCGGCGACTTGAGGAACATGCCGCGCAATAGCTTGAGTCCCTCCCCGCCCCGCGCCGAAAGAAAATCATCAAGCGCATAGCCAAGCCCGTACCAGCCTGTAAGCAGATGCCGGTTCTGGCTCCAGGCGAAGACCCATGGAATGGCGCGCAGATCGGCAATTCCCTTTGCCCCGAAGCGCCGCGACGGCCGCGAGCCGATCTTGAGCAGCGCCAATTCTTCAACGGGGCTTGCAGCCTGGAAGTAGTCGAGAAGCGCCGGGTCCTCGGCCAGCTTGCGATAGGCACGATAGGAAAGCCGAGCGATTTCCTCCACCGCCTGCTGATGTTCGGGCACCAGCTTCTGTTCAGGCTCCCGTACCGACTTGAGCGTATGCAGGAGAACGCTCGATGTGAGAACCTCAAGATTGTTGAGCGCCGTGCCGCGGTTGGCAAATTTGAGCGAAACGACTTCGCCCTGCTCCGTCACCCGCATGCGCCCACCGATTGTTCCGGCTGGCTGGGCGGCAATAGCACGGCCTGTTGGCGCGCCGCCGCGCGACACCGAGCCCCCACGGCCATGAAAGAAGCGCACCGGAACGCCGGCTTCCCGGCCGATGGCAACAAGCCCGCGCTGTGCCTCAAACAACTCGAAGCTTGCACAGAAGAAGCCGCCATCCTTGTTGGAGTCGGAGTATCCCAACATTATTTCCTGCGCGCCACCTTGAGCGGCAACGGAGGTACGCACCATGGGATTTGCGAGGAGATCGCGCATGATCACCGGCGCAGCGCGCAGATCTTCGATGGTTTCAAACAGGGGAACAATGCGCAGCCGGCAAGTTTCCCGCGCAGTAGGATCGGCAAAGAGTCCACAGAGTTTTGCCAGAAGATAAACGCCCAAAATGTCGTCAGCACTCTGGGTCATAGAAAGAATGAAGGCGCCAATGGCCGCAGGATCAGGACCGACCAGCGTTTCGCGCACAAGATCGAGAAGGCCGAGCAGTTCGCTTGCCTCATCGCTCGTGTTCTGGAAACGCGGCAGGAAGCCCATGGGCTTTTCAAGCTCAGCCTTAAGCCAGTCGCTCCAGGCCGCTTCGCCGGGCACTGGTCCCTCATCAGTCGCAAGCGGATTGAGTTTTTTCCACACCTCCCGCAGGACGCGATTGACGACCGTGCTGTTCTGCCTGAGGTCAAGACTTGCCGTACGGAATCCGAAAATCTGCAGTTCCCACCGCACGGGCCGCACATGTTGGCTGGCAAGCCCCGCGGTATTCATCTCGGCCAAAACTTGCTCAGCCTGTCTGAGCAAGCCTTCAAGCTCTGCTACGCTGGCAATAGGCGTTCCGCCATTCGGGCTTTCCATGGCTTCCATGCGTACAAGCAATGCCGAGAAAAACTGGCGGAATGGCTCATTGGTGTTGCGCCGCAGGATCGCCACGCGGCACCCCGATTTCTTGAGTTGCTCATCAAGCAACTCCCTAAAGCTCGGCGTTGGTGCAATTTCAATACTGCTGAGGGAGATGAGTTGCGCCAGATCCCGCAGCCGCCTGCAGACGCGGTCCACAGCCGCAGCTCTATTTTGCCTAAGCGCATTCCGTGTCACTTCTATGGTGACAAATGGGTTGCCGTCCCGGTCGCCGCCGATCCATGATGCATAGGAAAGCGGCGGCCTCACATCATGCTTGAGTTCAGGATAATGCCTGTAAAGCGCAGCGCGCATTTGTTCGCAAAGTGCCGGCGTGCGGTCGAATAGCGTTTCGCGGAAGAAATAAAGACCCCAGGCGACTTCGTTTTCAACTGTCGGCTTCTCAAGCCGCACTTCGCCGGTAAGCCACAGAAGATCGATTTCGTTCTTGAGCGCTGCAAGCAGCGCCTGCCGCTCGCGCGGCGTCCAGCGCGGACTCTCGAGCTCATAGAGTTTGAGATAGATGCGGCGGTGAATTTCCAGCACCGTGACGCGCTTGGCCTCCGTGGGATGGGCGGTGATGGTCGGTCCCACATCCAGCGCTTCAAGCACCTGCCCCACGGTTTCAGGTTCAACACCAAGCGCCGCCGCCTGGCCAAGCGCATAAGAAAACGAGCCAATCACTTCGTCTGGCCCGCCCTGCCGCTCGATCTCGCGCCGGTTGCGCATCGAGGCATTTTCCTCGGCGATATTCATGAGCTGAAGCCAGATGCCGATCACCTGCAGAGCATGTTCGACCAGATGCTCCGGAATGCCGGAAGCCATCTCCGGGTCATCGAGAATGATGAGAACCGATGGCTCGCGCTGCTTGATCAC
>JBIOWL010000212.1:0-3337 GCA_044868645.1 Aestuariivirga sp. | reverse complement strand
CGATGATCTTCCGTTTTTGGCAAGAGCATTTACAAGGCAAACATGACGCAGGCCGATATTATCATTACAAATTCCCGCATCATCACCATGGACAAGGCAAGGCCCTTCGCCGAGGCGCTGGCGATTTCTGGCAACACCATCACGCGCGTCGGCAGTGCGGCCGACGTGATGGAACTAAAGGGAGCAAAGACGCGGGTTCACGACAATCGCGGCGATACGGTGATCCCCGGCATCATCGAGGGGCATGTGCATCTCTTTATCGGCTCGGCGGAACTTCCGCTCGTCAATGTGATGGGCAAGGGCGGGCTGGACGTGGTGACGCGGATGATTGCCGAGCGCCGCAAGGCCAATCCACAACCCAAGGTGCTGCATGTGGTGGGCGCGAGCCATGAGCAGTTCGGTGTGGCCATCGACCGGTACCTGCTGGACAAGCTTGTGCCGGACATTCCGTTCATTCTCGGCTGCTTCGATCACCATACGGTCTGGGCCAACACGAAAGCGCTGGAAGCGGCAGGTATCATGCGCGGCCGCGAATTGCCGGTGGGCAATGAGATCGTGATGGATACGGACGGTCTTGCCACCGGAGAATTACGCGAGCCTGCGGCATTCAACCCGGTGTTGGCGCTGACGCCGACGGGTGGGCGTGATGCGCTGGGTTTCACCACGGGAGGCGATCCCATTCCCCCGGCAACACCTCAACAACGCGCCAATGATGAAGAGATCATCCGGCATGGCATTGCCCATGCCAATTCCCTCGGCATTACTTCCATGCACAATATGGACGGCAACTGGTATCAGCTCGAATTGCTCGATGCCCTGCTCCAACGTGGTGAGCTCAATGCGCGCGTCGAGGTACCCTTCCATCACAAGAACTTCTTCAAGCTTGAGCAGTTGGATGAAGCGGTGGTGTTCCGCGAGAAATACAGAAGCGAGATGCTGCATTCGGGGCGCGTGAAGCTGTTCATCGATGGCGTATTGGAAACGCTGACGGCGCAGATGCTGGAGGATTATCCAGGCTATCCCGGTAACAAGGGTGCGCCGCTCTTCACGCCTGAAGAGTTCCAGGAGATCGTGGCACGGGCCGATGCACATGGCCTGCAGATTTCAACCCACGCCATCGGTGATGGTGGGGTGCGCACAACGCTCGATGCCTATGAGTTCGCGCAGAAGAAGAACGGCAAGCGCGATTCCCGCCACCGCATCGAGCATATCGAACTTATTCACCCTGATGACATTCCACGGCTGGCGAAACTTGGCGTGGTGGCCTCGCTGCAGCCAGTGGCGGGTGTCGGCGTTCCGGGCAATCCGCATGAGCCCATATTGTCACGCGTCGGCAAGAACCTGCCTTACGCCTATGCCTGGCAGACGATCCGCAACACGGACGCGGCGGTTGCCTTCTCATCGGACTGGCCGGTGGCACCGCTCGATCCCTTCATCGGCATGCAATCGGCCATGACGGCTGTCCCCTTGCGTGATGATTGCCCGCCCCAGGCGCAGAGCCTGATGGATACGATTCACAGCTTCACCGCGGCGGGGGCGCATATGGAATTCATGGAGCAGCGCAAGGGCGTGCTGAAGGAAGGATGTCTCGCCGATGTGGCGGTGCTCAATACCGATCTGGAAAACACGCCCGCCTCAAACGTCGCACAGGTGAAACCGGTAATGACCATCTGCGACGGGCGCGTGGTGTTTGAGGCAAACTAACGCAAACAGAGCCGTCATCCCGTGCAAGGGCGAAGCCCGCGACACGGGACCCACTGAACCCATTTAAACTGCAAGCTGCCAAATGGGCCCCGGCTTCTCGCCTTGGCGCAGCTGAAGCTTCGCTTCGGCGTAGCCAGGTCGCCGGGATGACGGGCTCGATTCTGCTAGGCCGCTTTCACCTCGATCTTGCGGATGCTTTCGGCAGCACCTGGCTTCTTGGGCAGCTTCACGGTGAGCACGCCCTTGTCGAAGCTGGCCGCAACCTTGTCGGCGTCCACCTCGGCAGGCAGCATCACCGAGCGCTCAAACATGCCGTAGGACCGCTCTACAAGGTGATAGTCCTTGCCCTTGTCGTCCTTCTCGGCCTGTTTTTCGCCGCTGATAGAAAGAACGCCTTCGCGGAGCTCCACCTTGATGTCCTTGGGCTCCATGCCGGGGACATCAGCGGTGACTTCAATTTCCTTCTCGGTTTCGGCGACATTCATCTTCAGGTCGCGGGCGCCACCATTGGCCCACGGCCAGCCACGGCCGAAATCCTCAAACACGCGGTCAATTTCGCGATGCAAGGAGCCAAACGGGCTCACTCCGGTACGCCGCCCAAACAAGTCCGGCAAGAAATGCTTTGTCATTTGAACCTCCAATAAATTTTGGCATTGCGCGGATTCCTTCTGGCCATGGTTTCACATGGCCAGAAAGCGCGCTGGCTGAATTCCCAGCCCTTCAACGCATATTGGAAGCAGGAGGTTCCGGTGCAATGACCTAGATCAAAGGGAGCCGCTATTCCTCTTCGGAATCGAGCGCCAGGCCATCGACACATAGCTTTGTCTTGACGTTGCTGATGACGCCGGAGCCATAGATGAAATCGATTTCGCGGATGCGGCGCGCCTCGCCGCGCAGGTCGATCTGGCCGGTGCGGCCATTGCTCGGGATGGTTGTCTGGATCACGTAACGATCCCGCACGCCATTGCCATAGCGCACGCCCATTTCCTCAAGGCGGATGGCGAATCCGGAGCTGCGGAGGCGCAGTGCACGGAAGCGGTCTTCGGTGTCGAGCCGGATGACGTCGCGGTCAACCAGGAAGCCCACGGACTTGCAACCCAGTTCCCTCCATTCGGCAACCGGTTGGCGGCGCGAGTCGGCGAGCAACACCAGCGTTACCGGCCCTCTGGGCACATAGCTGATCTCGACGGAGCGCACTGGGCGCGGCTCATTCAAGCGGAACAGGGCCGAGCGGTCACCGTCAGACAAGCTCTGACGGACACGTACGGTTTCCCTACGGCCGTCGCCATAGGTTACCACCAGATTGCGGACGTCTGCCGCGCCGCCGCGCGCCTGGATGCGCATGGAGCGGATGCGGCGGTCCTCCGGCCTGATCTGGAAGACATCATTCTGGACCTCGAAGGGTTCCGGCTCGAATTGCACCCGGCCAATGGGACGCAGTTCCGAAGACTGCGCGAATACCTGTGGTGCTGCCATGGCCAGTACAAGCGCAGAGGCCACAGCCAGTTTGTGAATAATTGTCATTGCTCGTCCCTTTCCTGGCGCGCTTTCCGACCGCGGAATCAAGCGGTCGAAAAGAATTCGCGCCAAACTAGCATACTGGAGCAAATTCTTTTCGGCCAAGTCTGCAACT
>JBIOWL010000211.1:0-2428 GCA_044868645.1 Aestuariivirga sp. | reverse complement strand
CGGGAATAACGGAGCGGCAACTTTCGCTATCGATGTTTGGCAAATATTATCAGGACAGCCTGCATCTGGATTGTACCTTGCTTGAGAACATTGGTTTGATCAAACGTCAGGCTGGAATAGTTTCAATGCGATTGTTCCCGAGACCTGCAGGTAACAATACAATTTCACAGTCATCGTTTGAAGGAATGATACAGAAGTCAATTGCGTCATTCCTGGCGCGGGCGTTCGCTCGGATTCTGCAAGTTCGTGGAACCAGAATGCACAGCTGACAGCAGCAATGGAATGGAAGGTCCCAAACAATGGGACCGTTGGGGCGAGTAACTGGTTTGCCCACATTCTTACCCCTAAGCCGCAGCCCGAACCAGCGGGGTTACATTTGTCAAACGCAGGTATCTGTCATGTTTTTCAGCGGGTCGACCAATGCCGCCACTTCTGACATCTTGTGGCTTCCCACATTGTCAAAGGTCAATTCATGAAGGTTCTGATTATCGGTGCTGCCGGAATGCTCGGCAGCAAGCTTGTCAACAAGCTCGCGCAGCTTGGGAAGGTTGGGGACCGGCCAATCAGCAAGCTGGTGCGGAACGATGTGGTGCTGGCCCCTCCTCCGCCTTCCGCCGCCTTCAAGATCGAGACCGATATCGGCGATCTTTCGGCAGTAAGCGAGGCGCAAAGGCTGATCTCGGACAAGCCCGACCTGATTTTTCATCTGGCGGCGATTGTATCCGGCGAGGCGGAAGCAGATTTTGAAAAGGGCTACCGGGTCAACCTCCTCGGCACGCAGAATCTGCTGGAGGCCATCAGGTCGCAAGGCACTGGCTATTGCCCGAAGTTCATTTTCACATCGTCCATCGCGGTGTTCGGGGCGCCGTTTCCGGATGCCATCGGCGATGAATTCCTGACAGCACCGCTTACGAGCTATGGCACGCAGAAAGCCATCTGTGAGTTGCTGATCTCCGATTATTCGCGCCGCGGATTCATCGACGGCATGGCGCTGCGCATGCCCACTGTCTGCGTTCGGCCGGGCCTTCCCAACAAGGCAGCATCGGGTTTCTTTTCAAACATCATCCGCGAGCCACTCAGCGGAAAGGAGGCGATCCTGCCGGTCGATCCATCGGTGCGGCACTGGCATGCCTCGCCGCGGGCCGCAACGCAGTTCCTGGTGCGGGCCGCCGGGATGGGAGGCGCCGCCCTGGGAAACCGCCGTGCACTCACGCTTCCAGGCTTGTCTTGCACTGTTGCCGAACAGCTGGAAGCCCTGAAGCGCGTGGCTGGTGCGAAAGCGCTCGAGAAGGTGAAACAGGTTCCCGATGAAACCATCCAGAAGATCGTTGCCGGCTGGCCCCGCAATTTCAATGCGGCGCGGGCGATAGCTCTCGGTTTTGCTGCCGAAAAGACATTCGACGACATCATCCGGGTTCACATCGAAGATGAACTTCAGGGCAAATTGCCGAGCTAGATCGTGACCGGTTTTAAACAAGTCTCCTCCCCCTTTTACAGGGGAGGTGCCGCCAAAGGCGGCGGAGGGGGTTTCCACCTGTTGAACCCCCACCCGGCGCACAAGATGTGCGCCACCCTCCCCGCGCTATGCGGGGGAGGGATGGAGGTTCGGTACTCGCTTCAATTGACAAGGATTAGACGCTAGCCGCCCATGACTCCTTCCATTCAGACGGAAAACAGAACCATGGGCATCCTGTGGATGCTCGCGACGATGTTCTGCTTCCTGGCTCTCGATGCCGTGATGAAACTGGCACTGGAGCATTATCCGCTCGTCCAGGTAACGTGGGGACGCTTCTTTTTTGCATCGCTGGCAGCGGTCGCCGTTTGCGGCAGGCGCCTTCCTGTGCTTGCCAGGAGCAAGGTGCCCGCCGTGCAGATCCTGCGTTCGCTGCTGCTCATGATCACAACCGCGCTCTTCAACGCCGGCATCATGCAGGCGCCACTCGCGACGGCTACTACAATCATGTACCTGACGCCCATCCTGGTCACGCTCTTGTCGATTTTTCTGTTGCGCGAAGAGGTCGGCGTGCGCCGCTGGATAGGCATCCTGGTCGGCTTTGTGGGAGCTCTTGTGGTTGTGCAGCCATGGAGTCTGGGGAGCCTGGGGAGCGCGGGGTTCGGCAGCCTGGTCCAGTCGGGAACGATGTTTTTCCTGCTCGCCGCAATTTCCAATGCCTGCTACCAGATCGCAACGCGCTGGGTGCGTGGGGACGATCCTCTCACCTCGCTTCTCTTTACCGCCGCCATGGGTGCGATCATTTCTTCCGCGGTGCTACCATATTATTGGGTCTGGCCCGATCTTTGGGGCTGGACGCTATTGATTGTCAGTGGGGCAGCGGGCGCATTGGGACATCTCTGCATCATCCGCGCGTTTCAGTCAGCGCCTGCCTCCGTGGTGGCGCCCTATTCCTACAGTTCCCTGCTCTGGGCG
>JBIOWL010000210.1:0-2603 GCA_044868645.1 Aestuariivirga sp. | reverse complement strand
ATGGCTCTGCGCGGAACCAACCAGGAAACGGGACGGCCCTTCAACCGGAGGATCGTACTTGAGCTGATCCGCCTCCACGGTCCTGTTGCGCGCAACGAGATTGCCGATCGCGTAGGTCTCACTGTTCAAACAGTTTCCAATATCGTGCGCGAACTGGAAGAGGATGGCTTCCTCATTTCGGCGCGCAACAAGCCCAAGGGCCGCGGTGTTCCTCCCAGCAAGCTCTCCATTAACCCGGACGGCGGCCACGCCTTCGGCATCCACATCACGCCACGTGGCATTGAGGTGGCGCTCGTCAAGCTGGACGGCAGCATTGTCGCGGTCACGCGGCAAGCAGCGGAGAATGTCTCACAGCGCAGGGCTTTCGCCGTCATCGAGAAGCTGGTGAGCGAACTTAGGCGCCAGCATCCCGCCAACCGGCTTCTTGGCGCCGGTCTCGCCATGCCCGGACCATTTGGCGTTGAATCGATGAGCTTTATCGGTCCCACGACACTCACCGGGTGGCACGACGTGAACATCCGTGAGCGGCTTGAAGAGGCAACGGGCCTGCCATGTTTCATCGAAAGTGACATGGCAGCGGCAGCTCTCGGGGAACAGCTCTACGGTCTCGGTCCAAGCCTTTCTGATTACTACTACCTGTTCTTTGGAATCGGATTGGGCGGCACCATGGTGCATGGCGGTGAGGCCGTGCGCGGAAACTGGGGCAATGCGGGGGAGATCGGCCATCTGACAGTGATACCGGGCGGCGAGTTGTGTGCTTGCGGCAACAGGGGCTGTCTTGAGCGTTATGTTTCGCTGGAGGCTTTTGGCCGCCGCAGACTGCCGGAAGCAGCATGGACAGCGGAAATTACTCCGGTTTTTGCACAGGCGATCCGCGTGATTGAGAACATGTACGACCCGCAGTCCGTGGTCCTCGGCGGCCTTGCGCCGCGCAGCCTGCTGACCCGCCTTGCCACAACAGCAGACCGCCTCGGAAACTCGATCGCCGCCCGGCGCGACCGCACCAAGCCCCGCCTGATGGTAGCAGGCCTCGGCGAGGACTCAGTCCTGCGCGGTGCGGCCGCCCTCGCCGTGCGCGGCGCGCTGGCGCCGCATGAGGGCCGCATGTTCATGCAGCAGGATGAGGCCAATGACATGAAGGGAGTTGCGCATGAGCCAGCCACTTTTGGTTCTTGAGAACATCCGCAAATCCTACGGTGCGATTGAAGCGCTCAAGGGCGTCTCCTTTTCCGTCAACAAGGGTGAGGTGATCGCCCTTCTGGGCGACAATGGTGCAGGCAAGTCGACGCTCGTCAAGATCATCGCCGGAGGCCAGGAGCCAACCTCCGGCCGCATGCTGTTTGAAGGTGAGGAGTATCGCGCCAAGTCCCCTGCGGAAGGCAAGGCTGCCGGCATCGAAACCGTCTACCAGGATCTATCGCTCTGCACGAACGTTGACGTCGTCGCCAATTTCTTCATGGGCCGCGAAATCACGCGCAAGTTTTTCGGCATTCCCATTCTTGACGAGAAAGCCATGGAAGCCGCGGTGGCCAAAGCCATGGCCAATGCCGGCACGCGCATTCCCTCGCTGCGCACCAATGTCGAACATCTTTCGGGCGGTCAACGCCAGGCCATAGAGCTGAACCGCTTTGTCCATTGGGGCGGCAAGCTGGTTCTGCTTGATGAACCCTTTGCGGCGCTTGGCGTTGAGCAGACGCGGCGCGGTCTCGAGACCATCCGCCAAGTGGCGAGCCAGGGCATCGGCGTCATCGTCATCACTCATATCATGCAGCAGGCCTTCCAGGTCGCTGACCGCATCGTCGTCATCCGCCAAGGCGTGGTGGCAGGCGATATACCAACCAATGAAACCAATCCCGATGACGTGATCAAAATGATCACGGGAGAATCACTCGCTGCATCCGGAACAGCGGGAAATAAAGTGAGTTTTCCGGTAACAAGAGAGGAGCGAACAAGATGAGAAGAATAGTCTTTGCCCTGATGGGCATGTTCGCGGTTGTGGCAGCATTGGTGATGCCTGCACAGGCCGCGTCAAAGGGAACAGTCTACTACATGGTCCCTACCCTGCTCGATGAGTTCCAAACGGGCTCGGTAAGCGCACTGGAAATGTTCCTTGGCCAAGTCGGCTATGAAATGAAGACGTTGAACGCCGACAACAAGACGGAAACCCAGCAGTCGCAGATGAACGACACCATCGTGCTGAAGCCGGCCGCCATCATTTTGGCAGCAGTGGACTTCAACGCGTTGAAGCCTTCCATTGAGGCCGCCCGCGCGGCAGGGATTCCGGTTGTGGAATTTGACCGCCAGATCACCTCCACTCCGTCAGATTTCACCTCTGTGGCCGGCACCGTGGAGATTGGCTACATCGCAGCTGAAGAGACCCAGAAGCTCCTCACTGCAAAGCATGGCGCGGTGAAGGGCAAGATACTCCAAGTCCTTGGCGATCCGGCCGATCCCTACACGCTCGACATCCAAAAGGGTTTTGAAGAGAAGATGAAGGCGTTCCCGGACGTCACGATCATCTCCAAGCCCGCCATGCAGTGGGAAGCGAGCAACGCTGGCACCATCGTGGCCGATGCAATCGTGGCAAACCCCGACATCGACCT
>JBIOWL010000209.1:0-2629 GCA_044868645.1 Aestuariivirga sp. | reverse complement strand
TGCAGAGCGGCAGGATGCCACTCTCACGACTGGCCTCACCAGACCAATGTTACAAAACAAGGAGAAATCACCGCCACAGAAACCGAAATCACTCTCGCAGACTGAGCCCTTAATGAACAGCAACTGTCAGGTCATATCACTCAGTTCGCCACGCCCGCCTCCTGACGAACATGAGGGAATTGAAATTTGAAAGTTACTGCAACCGTTGAGCCCAACAGTTGAACAGGGGAGTAAGAGCTGATTATTCAGCGGCTGCAGGTATTGCTGCCTGCTTCGCCCGCATGTCGGCCCAAGTGTAGTAGCCGACGCCCGCCAGGACCATGGCCGAGCCGAAGGCATGGGACAGCGTGAAGGGTTCGCCGAGAATGGAGACCGCGAGCCCGATCGTCACTAGCGGCGATATGGTGGTGATCATCGACACCGCCTGCGGGCTGATCCGCGCCATGCCGGCATTGATCAGGAAGGACGGCAACACGGTTGCAAAGATGGCGCAACCCGCTGCCAGCCACAGGAACCGCGAACCCGCCGTAAAATCGCCGCCACTGACGACGGCCTGATGCATGACGCAGGCAATGCCGGATGATGTCAGCGCCACGGCAGTGAACAGCACACTGCCCATCACCGTCACGAAATTCTTGGCGAGCAACTGATAGATCGCAAACAGCATGGCACAGGCGATGACGAATGCGGACCCGATCACCGTGGCGCGTCCGCCTTCAGGCAAATCAAGCCCGAACACCACCGCAAGCCCGGCATAGGTGATGAATGCAGCAATGATGCCCGCGCTGGTGATCCGGTGCTTCCACCAGATGGCGCCGAAGAGCATCACATAAAGTGGATAGGTGAAGAGTAACAGCCGCTCCAGCTGCGCGCTGATATATTCCAGTCCTTTGAAATCCGTGTAGGACGACAAATAGTAGCCGATGCAGCCGGTGGCTACTGCACCCCAAAAGGTGCGCTGATCAGGCAATTTTTCGCCGCGCTTTTTCTTTTGTGCCCAGGCCCACGCGCCTGCCGCCACAAAGAACGGCAGCGAGAAAATCATCCGATAGGCCAGCAGCAGCGCGGCGTTGACTTCATCCTGATAGGCCAGCTTGATGAAGATGGCCTTGGTGGAAAACAAAGATGCTCCTGCAAGGCAGAACAGAATGCCGATCCAGTAATTTCGCGACGCCGAAGGACTCATGGCGCCCGCTTACACGGGGGGCCTGCCCTTCACCAAATCACAGCGGCATTGCGTTGGATGAATGGCTTCGACACTCACTAGAGCGTGATCAGGATTGATTGAATCTCCTCCCCCTTTACGGGCAGGGCAATCGCATATGACGAGTGCGCGCCCCCCTTCAGTCCTCTCGCCTTGGCGAAGCTGAAGCTTCGCTTCGGCGTAGCCAGGTCGGACAGCTCCCCCAACAAGTTGGGGGAGCGTGAAAAGCAAGGCAAATGTCACAGTCTTCACCCTTCCCCAGCTCTGCTGGGGAAGGTGGCCCTCGACTTGATCGGGGGCCGGAAGGGGGCACTTCAGAGCCATATGCGATTGCCCTGTGTGGAATGGGGAGGAGACTCATTCAGAGCTGATCACGCACTAATCGTCATTGCATCGCAAAACCTTTGATCGCACTGCGAGTAACGCGCCTTCCGCATGGCAGCCTTCGCTTTGCAACGTCCGCCACTGATACTTTTGCCTTGCTCTGATTCAAATGTCGCGCAAAACTTTCTCCGTCAAGTCTCATTGGGAGGAACAATCGACATGACCAGCTTTACAAGACGCACACTCATGGGCAGCATCGTTGCCCTGTCACTTTTTGCCGGAACGAACGCGGCCTTGGCGGAAGAAAAAATTCTCGCTTCCGTGCCCGGCCTCACATTTCCGTTCTTCGTGCACATGATGAACGCCTTCAAGGCGGAAATCGCCAAGCAAGGCTATGAAGCCATCGAAAGCGATGGCCAGGTTTCATCGCCAAAGCAGACCGCTGACGTTGAGGCCGCAATCACTCAAGGCGTGAAAGGCATCGTGATCAGCCCCAACGAGGTGGACGCCATGGCGCCCGCACTGGAGCAGGCTGTGGAAGCAGGCGTGCCTGTTGTCACGGTTGACCGCCGTGTACCATCGGTTGAAGGCATTCTCGCCCATATCGGCGCCGACAACGTCAAGGGTGGTGAAGCCCAGGGCACACTGATCAAGCAGATGTTCCCCGATGGCGCCACCATCGTCAACCTGCAGGGCCAGTCGGGTGCCTCGCCGGCAATCGACCGCAACAAGGGCCTGCACAACGTCCTCGACGGAGATGAGAAATACAAGATCATCTTCGAACAGACGGCGGGCTTTGATCGCGCCAAGGGCCTTGCGGTGACGGAAGCGGCGCTGGCCGGCATGGCCGAACCGCCCAAGGTGATTGTCGCCGCCAATGACGACATGGCCTTGGGCGCCATGGAAGCCGTGAAGGCGCGCGGTCTCTCAGGCATCGCCATCATTGGCTTCGATGCACTGCCTGAAGCCATTGCCCAGGTGCGCGATGGCGGCCTCACCGCCACCATCGAGCAGTTCCCCGGCCAGCAGAGCGCTCTCGGTGTCCAAACGCTGACGGCCTTCCTCAAGGATGGCACCAAGCCTGCCGAAAAGGTCATCCTG
>JBIOWL010000208.1:0-6041 GCA_044868645.1 Aestuariivirga sp. | reverse complement strand
ATTCCCTGGTTGATCCCGATGTCATTGATGCGCTCTACCGGGCATCCCAGGCAGGGGTCAGCATCGATCTTGTGGTGCGCGGCATTTCTTGCCTGAGGCCGGGGGTGCCGGGCCTTTCCGACAATATCCGCGTCAAAAGCATAATCGGCCGGTTCCTAGAACACTCCCGCATCGTCTGCTTCGGCAATGGGGCAGCACTGCCGCACCCGGCGGCGAAAGTTTATATCGGCTCGGCAGACTGGATGCCCCGCAACCTGCAAAGGCGGGTGGAGACCTTGATCCCCATCGACAACCCGACGGTCCATGACCAAGTGCTGGACCAGATCATGGTGGCAAATTTCCGGGACAATCAGCAGAGCTGGGAATTGCGCTCCGACGGCTCCTGGCAGAGGGTGGTACCAGGGCCGAATGACGAGCCATTCAATGCGCATGATTATTTCATGCACAATCCTTCACTTTCTGGACGAGGCAGCTCGATTGCGGGTAATGTGCCGCCCAAGATCAAGGAACTGCGCAGGAAGGCACAAAAGGTAAAGTGAGCTGGCACAGCGGGTTCCGCACTGAACCTCCAAAATATAATCCTGTGGCCGTGGTGGACATTGGCTCCAACTCGGTGCGCTTGGTCGTCTATGACGGCCTGCGCCGTTCGCCCACGCCCATCTTCAACGAAAAGATCCTCTGTGGTCTTGGCAAGGGCATTGCCATTACGGGCAGACTTGAGGAAGTGGCCGTGGTGCGGGCGCTGGCGGCGCTGCGGCGCTTCCGGACGCTGTGCAAGCAGATGAAATGCGAGGATGTCTATGCGGTGGCGACCGCTGCCGCGCGCGAGGCGAGCAATGGCGAAGAGTTCATTGCCGAAGCGGAAAAGGCCCTTGATATCAAGATCAGGGTGCTTTCAGGCAAGGAAGAAGCACGCTATGCGGCGCTTGGCGTCATTGCCGGCATTCCCAATGCCGATGGGCTGGTCGGCGATCTTGGCGGCGGGTCTCTGGAACTTATCGATGTGAGTGAGGGTAAACTTCACGAAGGCGTCACGCTGCCGCTTGGCCCGTTGCGGCTGATCGACGTTTCAAACGACAATATCGGCAAGGCCCGCAAGATCATTGACGAGTATCTGGAAGATGCAAAGGTGCTGTCGAGGCTCAAGAACCGCAGCTTCTATGCTGTCGGCGGCACCTGGCGAAATCTCGCGCGCATGCATCTTGCCCATATCGGCTATCCCCTGCATGTGCTGCATCAATACACGATGACGCGGCAACAGGCGCGCTCCATCTCGGGTTTTGTCTCGGGGCTTTCGCCGGGGGCAATGAAAGGCATCAAGGATGTTTCGAAGTCGCGCTCGACCACCATGCCCTATGGCTCGCTGGTGATGGAGCGGCTCATCGAGCATGGGCGGCCCAGCGAAGTTGTGACTTCGGTCTATGGCGTGCGCGAAGGCTTTCTCTATGCGAATCTACCGGAGAAGAAGGCAAAGCTGGATGCGCTTCTGTCGTCCTGTTGGGACTTTGCCAGGCGCTATGCGCGTTCGCCCCAGCATGAGCTGGAATTGTGCGACTGGCTCGATACGGTGTTCGGCGGCGATGGAATTCCCGAAACGCCTGAGCAGCAGCGGCTGCGCTATGCGGCGTGCCTCTTGGCGGATATCGGCTGGCGGGCGCATCCGGACTATCGTGCCGACCGCTCCATGGGCATGATTTCGCAGGCGGCTTTTGTGGGCATCGATCATCCGGGGCGGGTGTTTTTGGCGCTCACCATTTTCTACCGTTACGAAGGTGAGACGATGAAGGATGACCTCACGGGGCTCCTGAGCGATGAAGAGATGGAGCGGGCGCATCTTCTGAGTTCGTTCTTCCGGTTGGCCTATATCCTTTCCGCTGCCATGCCCGGTCTTCTGCCGAAGATCGGCATTGAGCTTGAAGGCAACAAAACGCTGACGCTGCGCCTGCCGAACAAGCTCCAGGATCTGATGGGTGAGCGCGTGGAGAAACGGCTGGCAAGCCTTGCCTTCGAACTGGGCCGGGCCCCACGCGTCGTCGTCGGGAAAGAGAAATAGCTCAGCGCGCTGTCCGGTCAGGTGGGACTACATGGCCGGAGGGAATTCGCGCCCTGAGTTGGTAGCAATGACGATTCAAACAATAGAAGTTCTCCCGAGGTTTTAGCTTTAGAGATGTTTCAGCACACACGACCAATAATTGACCGAGCCAGCGATATTGCCAGCGCCGGTGGCACGTTCGACGATGTTCTGGCTGAACTGCGCCGCTTGAGTCTGGATGACTTTGGCGATCTGTTCGCGAGACTGCCCCACCCGGACATGTCCGCACTTTCTAAGGTGCTGCCAGCCATGGCATCCGAGCAAGTACAGAGAGACTGGACAGGAGCCGCGGGCATCGACTTGCTCAAGCAATCCACTGTGTTCATCCGCCAGGTCGAGAACAACTGCGTGCGCTACCTTGGGAAGCCACTACACGGGCAACGCATCCTCGATTTCGGCGTCGGTTACGGTCGGCTCTTTCGCCTGCTCTACTATTTCTCCGACCCTTCCATGCTCTGGGGTCTGGATGCATGGCAAAGATCGCTTGACCTCTGCAAGCAGGCAAAACTCCCTGGCAACTTTGCGCTGTGTGGCAGCGTGCCTGACGTTCTCCCGGTTGGCAATGTTCGTTTCGACGCGGGCTTCGCTTTCTCAGTCTTCACTCACCTCGCACCGATAGCCGCGGAGGCCTGCCTCACCGCCATCCGCAAGGCCATGACGCCGGGTGGAATTTTCATAGCGACGATTCGTAATGTCGAGGTCTGGCCGCACCTCAATCAGAGTCGGGGCACCAACGCCTATTCAGTCCTGATAGATGCCCACAACGAAGGCCGTTTTGGATATGTGCCGCACAACGGGCCGGAAGGAGAAACGTATGGCGACAGCGCCGTCCCGCTTTCCTTCTTCGACCGGCCAGGCTGGAGTCTCGCAGGCTACGATTCTTCGCTCATCGACCCCTTTCAGGTGTCTGTCATTTTGCGGGCGGTTTAGCGTCTTGCTTCCGCTCAGTCTCGGACGGCTGCTGCCTGAGCGCGGCGGTCTTCTACGCCACTACTGTGTAGGTCTTCTATGCTAGGTAGTTCAACAGCGCCGTTACAAGAGGAACACGCAAAATGAGTTTCTTATCCGAGGGACAATCTCCTATTTCGAAACCCAGACCCTGGGAGCGCTGCTTGCGAGATCGAGCGTGCCGCCGCTTCTATTCTTGAAACGCACTGGCACTGTGTCGACGGCGTTTATCCATGCCACGACCGTGATGCCGTGAAGGGCGCTATTGAACGACGCAATTGCGATGTCACTAGACCCGACGGTAGGATCGAACAGAATTGCCGTGATGCTCGCTGAACGGATGACTGAGGCCGCGCTGTTGGCGAAGCTCTGCATCATGGTGTAATCGAGGTTTTTGGCGATTATGCAGGCGCCGACGTGGTAGAACAGGAAGTAGAGGCCGCCGTAGCAACATCGAACGCACCTCCCTGGGAACCGCGCCGAAGAGTTCGGTCGAACCGGTCATCCCATCTTGGCGGAATTTGTTCTAACGCTTCACGATACGGGCGCGGCCGCTCTCCATGCCGATCATCGCCTTGCCGTGTTTCAGTTGCAGTGCAAGTTCGCCGAAGATGGCCCGCCGCCAGCCGTGCATTGCGGGAACATCCGCTTCGTCTGAGACGGCGATGGCATCAATGTCACTGCTGTTGGCAATGAGCTTCGGCGCCACGTTTTCGCGCTCGGAGATGATCTTGAGTGCCAGCTTCAAGACTTCCGCAGCGGCCTCCTGAGATGATGTCATTTCCTCGCCACGGCCTTTCGCGGCGGGGATTGATGCCGGATCACGGGCTAGGCCTTCTACCACCGCTGCAAGGATGCCCTTGCCGATGACGCTGTCGGCCGAGCCGCGGGGCAACAGACGAAGCTGATGCAGGGCTTCCTTTGATTGCGGCACTTGCACAGCGATCTCCGCCACCGCTTCATCCTTGAGAATGCGGCCGCGCGGGACGTTTTTGGACTGGGCTTCGCGCTCGCGCCAGGCGGCAACGGCCATCAGGGTTGCCTGCTGCTTCTTGCTCTGAATGCGCGCCTTGATGCGGCGCCAGCTTTGCTCGGGGTCGACGCGATAGGTGTTGGGATCGGCGAGTTCTTCAAGATCGCCGGCAAGCCAGTCGCCACGGCCTTCCTTGTCGATCTCCGCGCGCAGCTTTTCATAGACGGTGCGAAGATGCGTCACGTCCGAGAGGGCGTAAGCCATCTGGCGGTGTGTGAGCGGGCGGCGGGACCAATCGGTGAATTGTGCAGACTTGTCGATCTGTGCCTTGGCGAGCTTGCGGACAATGGCCTCATAACCCACTTGGTCGCCGAAGCCGCAGACCATGGCGGCGATCTGAGTATCGAAGACAGGAGAGGGCACAAGGTCCGCCTCATTGACGAAAATCTCGATATCCTGCCGGGCCGCATGAAAAACCTTGAGCACATTCTCGTCGGTCATCAGTTCATAGAAAGGTTTCAGGTCGATGCCCTTGGCCAGAGGATCGATAAGCGCGGCAGCCTTCTCTCCCGCAATCTGGATAAGACAGAGCTTCGGATAGTAGGTGGTTTCGCGCAGGAACTCGGTATCGACGGTGATGAAAGAATCACTGGCCAGGCTTTCGCAGAACGCGGAAAGCGATTTGGTGTCAGTGATGACGGGAATTTCGGACTGGGACAACATACGAACTCAGGCTTGGCCGAAGACCCGGGCAAAGACCGTGTCCACGTGTTTGGTGTGGTAGGAAAGGTCGAAGAGATTCTCAAGCTCGGCCGCCGTGAGCAACGCGGAAACGCCGCTGTCTTTCTTGAGCAGATCGAGGAACTGGCCTTCGCCGCGCCAGACCGGCATGGCGTTGCGCTGCACGGCGGCATAGGCTTCTTCCCGGCTCATTCCCTTCTGGGTGAGGGCCAACAATATGCGCTGGGAGTGGACAAGGCCGCCAAGTTTTTCAAGGTTCCGGCGCATGTTGTCGGGATAGACGACCAGTTTTTCCACAACGCCTGCGAGGCGGCGCAGAGCGAAATCAAGATGCACAGTTGCATCGGGACCAATGCCGCGTTCGACGGAAGAATGCGAGATATCGCGCTCATGCCAGAGGGCCACGTTCTCCAACGCCGGAATGACGGCGGAGCGGACGAGCCTAGCAAGGCCTGTAAGATTCTCGGTCAGTACCGGGTTGCGCTTGTGCGGCATGGCCGAGGAGCCCTTCTGGCCCGGTGCGAAATATTCTTCGGCTTCGAGAACTTCCGTACGCTGCAGATGGCGAATTTCCGTCGCAAGACGTTCGACAGAGCTTGCGACTACGGCGAGCACGGCAAAGAACATGGCGTGGCGGTCGCGGGGGATCACCTGCGTTGATACGGGTTCCACTGCGAGGCCCATTTTTTTTGCTACATACGCTTCGACGGAAGGATCGATATTGGCAAATGTGCCGACAGCGCCGGAGATTGCGCAGGTGGCAATCTCCTTACGGGCAAAAACAAGACGCTCTCTGGCCCGCTGGAATTCGGCATAGAAGCCAGCGAGTTTCAGGCCGAAGGTTGTCGGCTCCGCATGGATGCCGTGGCTGCGGCCGATGCAAGGCGTCATCTTGTTCTCGATGGCGCGGAGCTTGAGAGCGGCGAGCAAAGCGTCCACATCGGCGATCAGCAGATCGGCGGCACGGGTGAGTTGTATACTGAGGCAAGTATCGAGCACATCAGATGACGTCATGCCCTGATGAACGAAGCGTGCTTCAGGACCGACAATCTCCGCAAGATGGGTGAGGAAGGCGATCACGTCATGTTTGGTGACGGCCTCGATCTCATCAATGCGGGCGGCATTGAATGTGGCATCCTTGCCCTTGGCCCAGATAGACTTGGCTGCGTCTTTCGGGATGATACCCAGTTCGGCCATGCGGTCGGCGGCATGGGCTTCGATTTCAAACCAGATCCGGTAACGCGTTTCCGGGGCCCAAATTCGGGCCATGTCGTCTCGGGTGTAGCG
>JBIOWL010000207.1:0-2908 GCA_044868645.1 Aestuariivirga sp. | reverse complement strand
CGCGGCGCCGAGTCCCGATGCGCCGCCGGAGCTTTGATCCGGACACTGGATGAGTCGCCGTCCTTTGCCGATGTCATGTTCACAACTCCCGTCTACAGCTTGCCACCATCAGGCAAACAGCGATTTTCCATCAGCATGACTGTGGAAGGTCTGAAAAAATGACACGCGTCTTCTCAGCTTCGCTGGACAAGGCACGCAAGGCCCTCGTACTCTTGGCTTTGGCTGTCCCGCTACCTCTTGCCATGACCTTTGCAGTCATTTCTGTGCAACAGGACATCGATGTTTTTGCAGATGTGATGGCACGCACGAGTAAACTTCAATCTGTTGTTTCCTATGGCAGCTCAGCCAAGCCAGCGGATATGCTTGGTGATCGTGCAAAGTTTTTTATCGCACCGCAGACACGCTCACTGCAGATTGCGGATTTGCAGTCAAAACTGCGCGACCTTGCGACAACGAGCGGGTTGCAAATCCAGTCGGCCGCGGACATTCCAAAACAGCCGGGCGAAGATGAGCTTGATGGAATCAAGATCCACATGGAGATGGTGGGCCCGCCAATGGCCCTTATGACATTTGTGTCAGCCGCGGAACGTGCTGAGCCCTGGCTCTTCCTGAAGACATTGCAGATTCAATCGAGTGATCAACCCGGTATGCAATCCGCAACGGAACCGCTTCTCACTGTTTCCGCCGATATCTGGTCAGCCTTGCCGCCTGCTTCGAGCGATGAAGCAAACCCATGAGAAGCTATCTCTACAAATCTCTGACCCTACTTTTTCTGTCGGCCGCCTGTGGCGCTGCCTATTGGGGAAAGGTTCATGTGCCGGCGGAAATTGCGCAGATTGAGAATACCCAACCTGAGGCCTGGGTGCCTCCCAAGGGTGAGTCCATTGCAAACTTGGAGCTGAGTTCGGTTGCAGATGAAGTGGCCGCCGATGAGTTTTTCCGCCGGCCGCTGTTCCTGTCATCCCGCCGGCCATTTGTTCCCCTGCCTCCTGCCGCCAATCCCAATGACATAGCGGCCGCCCCGGCGGCTCCGCCAGAACCACCTCCTGTTCCGGCCGCTGATCCATCAACCATTCTTTTGAAGGGCATCATGGTGGATGGCGGCTACCGGGAAGCCCTTATTGTGACAGCGGCTGACCCTACCCCAAAATGGCACAGCACCGGTTCATGGATAGATGGCTGGGAAGTGGCGGCGATCAGCGACAATGAGATCATTCTCCTGAATGGCTCTGAGGAGGTTCGCCTCAAACAATATGTGGATAAGCTGAGCCCGGCTGTAGCGGGCAACAACCCCCAGTAATAGCCTCACATCCCTTGGTAGAGGCGGGATGACGTGGGTATATTTCTGCGGGTGAGGGCTTTCGCCCCTCTGGTGCTGGCGCTGGCTTTAGGTGGGTGCGGAAACACGCTCGAAAGCTCCCGTCTCCTCGACGGAAAACTGGCCTCGGCGCCGGCGGGAGAAAGCAAACAAGCAAGACTGCAGGAATATCTCGGTGATGATGCGCAGAAACCGGTGCTCCGCCCGCTCTATGCCCAAGGCAATGACACTCTGACTGCCTCTTCCACCGCAGAACTTGCCGCTGCGGATGACGGATCAACGGAGTTTGGTGATCTCAAGCTTAATCTGCTGGATGTGCCCGTTGCCGTGGCGGCCAAGGCCGTCCTCTCCGATGTCCTCGGCCTCAACTATTCCATCGACTCGCGGGTTCAGGGGACGATGACAATCCAGACCTCGCAACCTGTGTCCGAGCGGCAGCTTGTGATGCTCTTTGAAGGGGCGCTGCGCGATATGGGGGCAGGGCTGGTTGGCAGCGGCAAATCCTATCGCATCGTTCCTCTCGCGGAAGCCTCCAAAGGGTCCATGAGGATTGATACGGCGAGCGAGGACGGCGTTGGGCCCGGCCAGCGGTCACGGCTCGTTATTCTCAAATATGTCTCTGCCAGTGAAATCACTGAAGTCATCGAGCCTCTGCTGCCGCCCGGCATGATTTTGAAAACGGACCGAACACGCAATGCCTTGATCCTCAACGGCACAGATGCCGAGATCGCCGCCATCCGCGAGACCATTTCCGTCTTCGACGTCGACTGGATGAAAGGCATGAGCATTGCACTTGTGCCAGTGAAGTCGGCTGAACCTGCGGCCATCGTCAGCGACCTGAACCAGATTTATGACACCAAAAAGGGGCCGCTGCGCGGTATGCTGCGCTTTGTGCCCAACAAGCGGCTGAAATCGGTGCTGGTGATTTCGTCCCGCTCGAAATATTTGCGGGAAGCTTCCGGCTGGATCAAGAAACTCGATGTTCTGGCTGAAGGCAATGAACAGGGCCTTCATGTCTATAGAGTCCAGAACCGCACAGCCTCGGAGCTTTCAAAGGTGCTGCAATCGGTGTTGCGATCAGAACAGGGCGCGGCAAGCAGCCCGGCTTCCAATGGCCGGCTCGTCGCTCCGAAATATGAAACACAGGTTGTTGAGGCTGAGGCAGCCACCCAGCCCATATCCGGTCCGGAAACACCTGAGACAGGCCTCGGTTCAAATGAAGCGCAGCCCGATCAGTTGGATGCCGAATTGGCCCAGAGCGAATTCAACGGTTCCGTTCCCGGCTCGGCCGTCCGTGTGGTGGCCGATGACGCCAATAATTCCCTGCTGATCTTTGCAACCACCTCCGAGTATGAACGCATCCTGCGGGTTCTGGAGGAGATCGACTCTCAGCCCAACCAAGTGCTGCTTGAAGCCGTCATCGCCGAAGTCTCCCTGGACGATGAATTGAAATTCGGCGTCAGGTGGCTGATCGGCGAGAATCAGAATCATGGCACCTTCTCCGATCTGGCGACAGGAGCCGTTGCTTCCTCCTTCCCCGGTTTTTCCTATTTCCTGAAGGCCAACGACATTTCCTTCACCCTGGACGCA
>JBIOWL010000206.1:0-2197 GCA_044868645.1 Aestuariivirga sp. | reverse complement strand
AGGCGCGGCGTTCTTCCAGTGTGTTCACGTAAGTGATGGCCACGAGCAGAAAAAGGAAGAGTTCGCCATATTCATAGATTGTGTGTTCTGCCGCAAGTTTTGCTGTTTCGGGCGTGCCGGCCGCCGTGTAGGCCAAGCCAATCAGCGCCCAGATCAGGCCCGCGGCAACGAGGACGGGTTTTGATTTCCTGAGTTCCGTTGTTTCTTCCAGGATCACCAGCAGATAGGCGCCTGCAAAAATGGCGAGCGCCAGAAAGCCAATCCATGTGGTGGTAAGGTCCAAACTTGCGTGGCCATCAGGCATTGGCAATTTCCTCCTGCAGGTTCAGCCACAATTCTTCATCGCGCGCGAGGTCATTCGCAAGCTTTATTCGCAGTTTGGCAAAGTCAGCGGCCTTCAAAGGTTCGTCGCGATAGATTGTGTGATCGGCGAGGGCCTTGTCCAGCACGGCCAGCCTTTCGTGGGTCTTCAGCATTCTGGCGTCAAGATCGGCAATTTGCTTACTCAGCTGTTTTGTCGGCCGCGATGACTGCCGGGATATGGATGACTGTTCGCGGGCACTGCCTGCTTGCTGCTTTCGGCGCTGGGAAAGCACCAACTGCGTATAGTCATCGAGATCGCCATCAAAAGTTTTGATGGTCTGGTCGGCGACCAACAACAGGCGATCGGCGCAAGTTTCCACGATATGCCTGTCGTGAGCCACCAGAATGACTGCACCTCCAAAGTCATTGATGGCGTGGATCAGTGCCTCGCGCGAGTCCATGTCGAGATGATTGGTGGGTTCATCGAGGATCAGGATGTGAGGGGCATGAAAGGTGGCGAGGAGGAAGAGGAGCCTTGCCTTTTCACCGCCCGACAATGTCGCGCATTTTGAATCCGCCAAAGTGGCGCCAAAGCCTGCGGCGCCCAGTTTTGCCCGCCGTTCCGCCGTGCTGTGATTGGGCATCAGGCGCGTGATGTATTCATAGGGGGTCTCGCCGTCCGCCAGCTCGTCCATCTGGTGCTGAGCAAAATAGCCAATCGACAATTTGGGAGCAGAAACCAAATCTCCCGAAAGAGGTTTCAGTTTTCCGTCAAGCAGTTTGGCGAAAGTTGACTTGCCGTTGCCATTGGCACCGAGGAGGGCGATGCGGTCATCAGGGTCTATGCGGAGTGAGAGATTTTTGAGAATGGGCTTTCCCGGCTCATAGCCCACCGACACACGGTTGAGGCTGATGAGAGGGGGCGAGAGCTGACGTTCCGGGTTAGGGAAGTGGAACGGCACAACATGGTCGTTGACGATTTCTGCCACCGGTTCGAGGCGGGCGAGGGCTTTCACGCGGCTTTGGGCCTGCCTTGCCTTGGAGGCCTTGTAGCGAAAGCGATCCACATAAGCTTGCATGTGGGAGCGCTGATCTTCCTGCTTCTTGCGAAGCTTAGCGCTGAGTGCCTGTTTCTCGCGGCGCTGGCGGTCGAAGCTGTCAAAGTTGCCCTGATAGAGAACGAGCTTTCGCTGATCGATGTGGACAATGCAGGTTGTCACATCATTCAAGAGGTCGCGGTCATGGCTAATCAATACAATGGTATAGGGATAATTTCTGAGAAATGACTTGAGCCAGATGACGCCCTCAAGGTCGAGGTAGTTGGTGGGTTCATCAAGAAGCAGAACATCCGGCTGGCCGAACAGGGCAGCGGCAAGGGCCACCCGCATACGCCAGCCACCGGAAAGGGCCGAACAGGGGCCTGCCATTTGATCGTCAGAGAAACCGAGGCCTGCCAGGATGGCGGCGGCGCGGGCAGGTGCGGAGTGCGCGCCAATGTCTGCGAGGCGCGTCTGGATTTCGGCGATGCGATGGTGATCGTGGCAGGTTTCAGCTTCGGCAAGCAGGGCTGATCTTTCGATATCTCCCGCCAGAACCACGTCCAGAAGGCTTTCTTCGCCGCCCGGCGCCTCCTGGGCCACGGTGCCTATGCGGGCATTGCGGGGCAGGCTGATGTCGCCCGATTCCGGGGAAAGCTCGCCCAATGCCAGCTTGAAAAGTGTTGATTTACCAATGCCATTGCGGCCCACCAGACCTGCCCGGTGGCCTGTGGGAATAGTGGCGCCAGTGCCGTCGAAAAGCAGCTTTGCGCCGATCCGGTAGGTGAGATTCTGCACCTGCAGCATCGCCGCTGGATAGACGGTCCGTGCATTTGCAGCAAACCAATTGACGGCGG
>JBIOWL010000205.1:0-3774 GCA_044868645.1 Aestuariivirga sp. | reverse complement strand
GGAAAGGCGCCGGCCTTCTTCTTTCTCGATGTCCGCAATGACGAACTTCCCGCCTTCCGCGAGGAGGCCATGAAAGAAGCGGGCGTCACGGAAGTCGAAAACGCACCCATGCTGCGCGGCCGCATGGTGGCGGTGAAAGGCATTCCCGCCGACAAGGTGGAAGCAAAGCCTGATGCCGCCTGGGCGCTCCGCGGTGACCGCGGCCTCACCTATGCCGAGACATTGCCTGAGGGCTCAGAACTTGTGAAAGGCAAGTGGTGGCCCAAGGACTATGCGGGCAAGCCACTCGTCTCGCTTGTCGATGAAATAGCAGATGGGCTTGGCATTGCTATCGGCGATGAGATCACCGTCAATGTGTTGGGCCGCGATGTGACCGCGGAAGTTGCCTCGCTCCGCAAGGTGAACTGGCGGAGCTTCGGCATCAACTTCGTCATGGTGTTTTCGCCCAACACGCTTGAGGCCGCGCCCCATTCCCATGTTGTGACGGTGGAGATGGAGGGCGGTGATGAAGCAGCTTTTCTCAACCGCATGGCGGCCGCCTTTCCTTCCGCAACGGCGGTGCGCGTGAAGGAGGCGCTTGCAACCGTCAGCGATCTCCTGGGCCAGATGCTGTCTGCGGTGCGTGGCGCCAATGCCTTGACGCTTCTCACCGGCGTTCTTGTTCTGGCAGGCGCTCTTGCTGCGGGACTTGCCACGAGATCCTATGAGGCCGTGGTTCTGAAAACTTATGGCGCGACCAGGCGGCAATTGCTCTGGTCCTTCATGCTGGAATTTGGCTTGCTGGGTCTGGTCGCGGCAATCTTCGGCGTCATTGCAGGTTCTCTCGCAGCCTGGTTCCTGGCACTCTATATTCTCGAGATGGATTTCGCCTTTCTACCCGTCGTCGCAATCGTCACCGCACTCATCGCTATGCTGCTGACGATCCTCGCAGGCCTCACCGTCACGGCCCGGGCACTGTCGGCGAAACCTTCGGCCTATTTGCGCAACGAGTGAGAAGGCCCTATCAGGAGGGATGGTCGTCCTCAGCAAGATCTACACCCGCAGCGGCGATGGCGGTTTGACCGCCCTTGGTACCGGCGAGCGTGTGTCCAAGGCGAGCCTCAGGATCGAAGCCTATGGCACGGTCGATGAAACCAATACGGTGATAGGTCTCGTCCGCCTGCACATATCTGATCCCAAGCTGGCCAAACTCGATGCCATGCTGGCGCGCATCCAGAATGAGCTCTTCGATCTCGGAGCCGATCTCTGCGTGCCGGACCGCGGCAAGAAACCCGAGCATGAACCGTTGCGCATGACGGCAGAACAGGCAACGCGCCTTGAGAAAGAGATCGACACGCTCAATGCCGATCTTGCGCCCCTGCGGTCCTTCGTTCTTCCGGGCGGCCATGCCGCAGCGGCCTTCCTCCATCAGGCCCGCACCATCTGCCGCAGAGCCGAGCGCCTGATGGTGGCGCTGCGCCAACAAGATAACGAACCCGTCAGTGCTGCGGCCCTTGCCTATGTGAATCGCCTTTCTGATTTTCTCTTCGTCGCCAGCCGCTGGGCCAATCATGTGAGCGGCACAGGCGATGTTCTCTGGGAACCGGGAAAGACGCGAGGGACCTGATGGTCTTTGTGCCGCTCCACGATGAAAACCCGCTGCGCGTCATCCGCCTGCAGCTGATGACGGCCGCCATCATCTTCGCCAATGTCCTGATCTTCATCATCTTCGGCGGCGTCAGCGGCGCTGAAGCGGTGCTTGTGGCAGATGTCGGCTATGGCGTGGTGCCCGCCGAACTCCTGAACTTCAACCGCACCGGGCCTGTCGCTCTCAATCCGGTGGCAGAGCCCGTCACCCTCATCACCTACATGTTCTTTCATGCGGGCTGGCTGCACCTCCTGAGCAACATGGCCTTCCTCTGGGTCTTCGGCGACAATGTCGAGGATGCCTTTGGCCACTTCGGATTTCTGTTGTTCTATCTGCTCTGCGGCATTGCCGGCGCGCTTGCCCACGTCGCCATGTATCCGGCAAGCCAGGATCCGCTGGTCGGCGCATCGGGCGCCCTGTCTGGTGTGATCGCCTCCTACTTTTTGCTTTATCCGCGCGCCAAGATTTTGGTGCTGGCCTATGTGGTGCCCATCCGCCTTCCTGCCTTTATTGTGCTCGGCGGCTGGATTGCGCTGCAGGTGCTGAGCCTGAGATCAACCGATCCCGCTGCACAGGGCGTGGCCTGGTGGGCTCATATCGGCGGCTTTGCCGCGGGTTTCATACTGACAGCGCTGCTGCGCTCAAGGCTTCTGATCCGCGGCTGAATACTGCGGCGGTTCGCGCCAGCAATTCGCGATCCTCAAGAGCTTCCTGGAGATCCAAGAACACAGCCTCCGTCTGCGCCGGAGTCTTGCCCAGAAGATGCACATGAAGCTCGTCAACGCCGAGGTTGGCAAAGCGCCGCGCCTCCCGTGTCCCGACGGCATGGTCCCAGAAGGGCTGGAAACGGCCCACGGCGACGGCGATCCGCAAGGAGCCTTTCCGCTTCACCGCCACATAGATCGCGCCGGGAAGCGGCGGGCAGTCCTCAATACCATAGACTGAATGGATGTATTTCTGTCCCGAGGCTCCGCTCCAATACCAGAATCGGTCCTGGAAAGAGGGGTCAGAAGCCAAGGTTACGGCAACGGGAGAGCCATGAATCAGCATGAGAACAAATATAGAACAAAACGGGCTCCCCGTCAACCGCAAAGCGCAAAGCCGCAGTCGGCGCAGGTCATGCAGCCTTCCTTGGCAGCGAGATTCTCCGAGCCGCAGGCCGGGCACAGCCGCTTCTCTTCCCGCCCAGCCGAAAGCACCGAACCCGTCACGGCATTGGGCCGGAAGGTGGTGCAGCCCTTGAGGCCGAGCCCATAGGCCTCCTCATAAACCGAGACAAAGCGCTCGAAGGGAAAATCCGCTGGTACATTGATGGTCTTGGAAATGGAACTGTCCACATGGGCCTGGGCTGCGGCTTGCATCTTTAAGTGTTCTGAGGGCGAAAGGTCATTGACCGTCACCATATGGGGCGGAAGCCCGCCGTTCCCATTATGCTTGCGCCACAACGCATAGGCATAGTCCTCGAGATGCTCGGTGCGATGGCTGCCGCTACGCTCCAGGATGCGCCGCTCCTGCGTGAAGCTGAAGATGGGTTCGATGCCGCTCGAGACGTTTCCGGCAAGCAGCGAAATGGTGCCAGTCGGCGCAATGGAAGTGAGAAGCCCGTTGCGCAATCCTTGTCTGCTTATCGCATCGCGGCAGGTGACAGGGAGATCTTCGCCATAGGGTGTGCCCAGATAGGCATGCGCATCGAACATCGGGAACACGCCCTTCTCTTCCGCAAGTTCAACACTGGATTCAATTGCTGCCACCTGGATTGCAGCCATCCACTTTTGTGTGATCGCCGCCGCCTCATCGGAACCATAGCGCAGCCCCATCATGGCAAGCGCATCGCCAAGCCCCGTGACGCCAAGGCCCAGGCGCCGCTTTGCAAAAGCTTCCGCCCGCTGTTGCGGCAGAGGATAATTGGAAACTTCAATCACATTGTCGAGAAAGCGGATGGCAATGCGCGCCGCTTCCGCGAGCTTTGCTTCATCAATTGCTGCATTGCTCTCGAATGGCGATGTGACGAAGCGCGGGAGATTGAGCGAACCCAGAAGGCAAGCACCATAGGGAGGCAGCGGCTGCTCGCCGCACGGATTGGTGCAGGAAATCGTCTCGCAATAGGAAAGCGGATTGAGATCATTGACCCGGTCGATGAAGATGAC
>JBIOWL010000204.1:0-10126 GCA_044868645.1 Aestuariivirga sp. | reverse complement strand
AAAGGCGTTGCCGACGGCGATGTGGCGCAGGGTGTGCGCGGCCTTGATCCGGTGACGGGTGGCCAGCTTACCCGCGAAGAAATCCGCAAGGGCGAGGCTGATCCCGAATATTCACTCCAGCTTCTGGAATCCAAAGTGGATGTGAAGGTGAAGAAGTCGACGGCGGGACCACGTTACACGCCAGTGTCACGCCGCGGCGACAGGCCGGACGCCATTGCCTGGCTCTTGCGCTATCATCCGGAGCTTCCGGACTCGGCGCTGATGAAGCTGGTCGGCACGACAAAGCACACCATCAATGCGGTGCGCGAGCGCACGCACTGGAATGCCCAGAACATCAAGCCGGTTGATCCGGTGTCACTGGGGCTGTGCTCGCAGCTTGATCTCGATTTCGCCGTGCAGAAGGCCGCCAACAAGGGTAAGAAGATGAGCGGTGATGCCGCTGCCGTACGCACACTCATTCCGGCTGCCGAGGTTGAAGGCACTGAAGCCTACAAGGCTGCGCAGGAAGCGAAGGCTGCGGAGGCCGAAGCGGCGGAACCTGCCACAGCAGCCAGGGAAGGCGGTGACATTGATGCCGATTCCGTTTTTGCAAAGCTCAAGGGTATCAAGGTCGAGAGCCAGGAATAAATCATGCGCATTCTCGTCGTCGGTGCGGAAGGCACAGTAGGGCAGGCCGCAATTTCCGACTTGCGCAAACGGCATGAGATCGTTTCGGCGGGACGCAATTCCGGTAAGCACCGCGTGGATGTTATGGATGAGGCTTCGGTTGCGGCCCTGTTCAAGGCCTGTGGTGCGGTTGATGCGGTGATTGTGACCACGGGGCATGGTCATTTCGGTCCAGTGGCGGAGATGACACCCTCGCAATACCGCAAGGGCATTGACGACAAACTGATGGGGCAGATCAATGTGGCGCTGACGGCCATTCGTCACGTGAAAGATGGCGGCTCCATCACGCTGACGAGCGGTGTCACCAACCGGGATCACATCCGCAAGGGCGCAAATGCAGCGTCGGTGAACGGTGCGATTGATGAATTCGTTAGAGCCGCCGCTATCGAGATGCCGAGGAGCCTCCGCATCAACTCGGTAAGTCCGGGCCTTCTGGAAGCTTCCGTCAAAAAATATGAGGGCTTCTTTCCGGGGCATGCGCCAGTGCCGGCAGAGCGCGTCGGACTGGCCTACACCAAGTGCGTCGAAGGTGCGCTGAATGGCAAGGTCATCGCGGTGGACTGATCAGTTTCGCACCGGCATCGTGTAGTTGAGCGGCATGCGGCCACCATCGGCGTAGATCACCTGACCAGTAATATAGCTTGCATCGTCGCTGGCAAGGAAGGCTGCGATGGCCGCGATTTCCTCAGGTTCGCCGACGCGGCCCAAGGGCGTGCGCGACAGGGCACGGTTCATGGCCGCCTTGTCCTGCAGTGTTCCGGTGAGCATTGCCGTACGGATGGAACCGGGGCCGATGGCGTTGACGCGTATGCCGTGCGGGGCGAGCGCTAAAGCAGAGACAGCCGTCAACTGTTTCACGCCGCCTTTCGACATGGTGTAGGGCGCGATCGACGGAATGGCGAGCGTGTCATTGACCGATGACATGTTGACGATGGCGCCGGGTTTGCGGCCTGCTTCCACCTGTTTCACCATCTGGCGCGCCGCGGCTTGCGTGAGGAGGAAGGCGCCCTTGAGATTGATGGCGATGACCTTGTCGAAATCCTCTTCGGTGATCTCCAGAAAATCCTTGGCGATGGAAATGGCGGCGTTGTTCACCAGAATGTCGATGGCGCCATGGGCTTCGATAGTCGAGGAAAGTGCGGAAGTGATGTCGGCAGGTCTTGAAACATCGCAATGAATATAAGCTGCCTTGAGATGCTGGGCCGCGGAGGCGCCTTCGGCATCGAGAACATCCGCCATGGTCACGATGGCGCCTTCCTCCACCAGTCTCTTGGCGATGGCAAGGCCGATGCCGCGAGCAGCACCGGTAACAAGGGCGACACGGTTCTTCAGTTTCAAGATGGCTCCTAATGTCCCTGGAAATTCGAGGTCTGGGTTTCAAGCATCACCGACATGAACGAGACATGGCGGGCACGGGAAAGGCTGCCCAGAATTGTGCCGATCACATCCTTGTTGGTGATCCAGCTTTCGGGCCCACGCACCTCTTCCCAATCGGGTTTGTTCAATGGAGAGATGTCAAGAATGTTTGGTGGGTAGATGGCAGTGATGCGCACGCCCGACCCACGCAATTCCTGGCGCAGCGCATCATTGAAGCCTGTTTGGCCATGCTTTGAGGCCACATAGGCAACGGAAGCTCCCTGCAGCGGCACATTGTGCATGCCAGAAATCGAAATCATGTTGATGATGTCGGGTTCCCCGGAGGCCTTGAGCAAGGGGAGGAGACCGCGTGTCAGAAGCAATGTGCCGGTGACATTGGCGGTGATGGTCTGGGCAATGGCATAGGCATCATGGCTGTCCATGGGGCCTGAGAGCCAGGTGGCGCCGTTGTTCACGAGAATATCAAGGGGGCGTTTTTCGTCTCGGCATTTCTTGGCAAAAAGCGTCACCTCTGAAATGTCGGCGAGGTCCAAGGGAACCGTTTCTGGTGCGGTGCCAGTCCGCAGCCGGATCGATTCAGCCAGCGAATAGAGGTTCTCAGGCGTGCGGCCAGAGATCGTCACCTTGGCACCGAGATCGGAAAACACCACAGCCATGGCAGCGCCGAGCCCGCGGCCCGCACCGGTGATGAATACATGCTTGCCGGAAACCGGATTGCTCATTCTTCGTCCTCAATAGGTGTCGGCAGATTGCACCATGCGGGCAAACGCGGCGATGATCAATGCCGCGATGACGGTGAGGCCAAGGCTCCATTGCAGGGTGACGAACTCGGCCACCATGCCGATCAACGGCGGGCCTGCAAGGAAACCGGAGTAACCAAGGCTGGTTACAGCGGCAATGCCGCGGCCCGGCGCGTCGGGTTCCAACCTGCCGCCACCGGCAAAGAGCACGGGTGCAACATTGCCGATGCCGATGCCGCCTACAAAAAAGGCGGCCATGGCTAGCCAAACGGAAGGCACGAAAAGAGCAATGGTGGTACCAACAGCCGTCAGCACGGCGCTGACAGAGACCATGCGCACGGCTCCGAAACGAAGACGCAATCCGTCTCCGGAGAAGCGGGCGAACGCCATGCCCGTCTGGTAAAAACCAAAGGCGTAAGCGGCGGTCGCCACATCCACCACCAGCCGCTCACGCAGCATGATGGCGGCCCAGTCTGCGACCGATCCTTCAATCATCAGAGCGAGGAAGCAGAGTAGACCAAGCCCGATGGTAGCGCCCGTAGGCATGGCGAAGTGAGTGCCGGAAAGGCCCTGATCAACGGTCGGCGGAAGGAGCAGGGGAATGCTTGCAACAATACCCGCCGCACCCAAGACGCTGATGGTGGTGAGTTGCATGTGTGGGCCGACAATGCCCATCCACCAGGCGCCGATCAGCGTTCCCGCCGCGGCGCCAATGCTGAAAGCGCCATGAAACGAGGACATGACGGGCCGCTTCAAAACTCTTTCAACGGCCAGCCCATGAGCATTCATGGCCACATCCATGCTGCCGACGGATGCGCCTAGCATGATGCCGCCGATCACAAAAATCGTAAGCGAAGGCGCTAGTGCCGGAACAAAGAGAAACGTGGCGAAACACAATCCCATGATCCAGCTTACTCGCGCGCTGCCGAACTTGTTGATGACGGCGCCTGCGATGGGCATCGAAATCACAGCACCCAAAGCAAATGAAAGAAGTGCGAAACCGAAGATGCCCGGACCTACCTCAAGCCTTTCCTTGGCGAGGGGAATGTGAGTCACCCAGCCGCCAAGCATGATGCCGTGGAACAAAAACAACAAGAGGACTGCGGTGCGGGCCGCTTGGGGAGAGTGCATGAGACTGGATTGCCTTCAGGTGGGTGGGGCGTCTTTAGGCAATCGCTGACAGCTTTGGAAATGGATTCTGCTGACACATACCGGCACTGCAACGGTTGAATGATCGGGCGGATTTTGGTCTAAGCTCAACATGACCACAACCACAGTCGGCCCCCATGCCATCACCTTTGTGCTGGTCACCGTGTTCCTCGACATGGTGGGTTTCGGCCTCATCATGCCCGTGCTGCCGGCACTCATCGAGGATGTAGGACATCTCGCCATTGCGGATGCGGCGTTGATTGGCGGCTGGCTTTTCTTCGCTTTCTCACTGACGCAGTTCCTGTTCGGCCCGATGATGGGCAATCTTTCGGATGCATTTGGGCGGAGGCCCTTGCTGCTCCTCGCAGTGTTCGGGCTTTTCGTGGACTACCTCCTCATGTCTTTTGCGCCCAATCTGTTCTGGCTATTTGTGGGCCGCGCCTTCGCGGGGCTGTGTGGCGCATCCTATGTCATCGCCAACGCCTATATCGCGGACGTGACAGCGCCCGAAGAACGGGCCAAAGCATTCGGCATGGTGGGAGCTGCCTTCGGTTTGGGATTTGTTGTCGGACCCGCGATCGGCGGCTTGCTGGGGGAATATGGTCCGCGCGTTCCCTTCATGGTGGCCGCCGCAATTTCAGCAGCCAATCTTGTCTACGGCTATTTCGTCATCCCAGAAACGCTGGAGACCAGCAAGCGCAGACCCTTCGAACTTATCCGTTCAAATCCTTTTGGCACATTCAAGGTGTTTCAGACTTATCGCAGTGTGCTTCCACTATGTGCTGTGATGTCGATCTATTTCTTTGCCTCTTCGATCTATCCAGCCATCTGGCCGTTCTGGGGGATAGCGAAATTTGGCTGGAGCGAGTGGCTGATCGGGCTCTCGCTGGCGGCCTTCGGTGTCGTCACGGCGGTTTTCCAAGGAGCATTGACAGGACCTGCGGTGAAACTGTGGGGCGAGAGCAAGACTGCCCTGATTGGACTCGTTTCGGCCTGTGTGGCTGTCATTGGCTATGGCTTTGCACCAGGGTTACTCGTGGTTGTGCTGCTTTTCGTTATCCATGGACCGGAGGGCTTCGTGCATCCGATGCTCACGGCGATGATGTCAAAGGAAACGCCGGAAAATGCCCAAGGCGAATTGCAGGGAGGCATTTCATCCATCATGGCGGTCACCATGCTCCTGGGCACGGTGTTCTTTGCGCAGATTTTCGGTTTCTTTTTGCAACCCGACGCGCCCATCATTTCTCCGAACATGGCGTTTTTTGTTTCCGGCGCATTGCTGATAGTAACGCTAGTGCTGTTCATTGCGGTGCGGAACAAACATGCGCCCTTGCGTTAACGCAGCGTTCACCATCACGGCCTCATTCGCGTCTTGTCCTTAACGGGTTTTAAGACCTTGGGGAGCTAAAACAGCGGGCTTGACGGCATAGGCCCGAGGATGAGCGAAGCTTTCACCACATTGACGCATGCCGCGCGGCTCAGCCCTTTCAAGGCTCTGTTCCGCATGGGTCTTGCCGCCCACGGCATTTTCTTTGCGCTGGTGCTTTTCTATCTCTTTGCGCTCGTTCTTTCCTACGCGTTCTTTTCACCGGCAAGCGGCGGCTCTGCCATTGCAGTACTGGCGGGCATCGCCATCACAGCCGCGCCTCTTGCGCTTTTTGCCATCGTGCTGCGCGAGCTTTTCTCAATGGTTCGCAGCGAGCGTCCGGTGAGCCCTACAAGGCGATTGGCGCAGAGGGTTGTGGCCGTGGTCAAGAATCCCCTTCGCATGGCATCAGGGCTGCCGATGTTCCTCGCCTTTGTACAGTTCATGTTCGTTTTCACCATGTTCAAAGGGCAGATCACGGCCATGGTGCCGTTTTCCTGGGACTTGGCCTTCGACAGGTGGGACAAGACGCTTCATTTCGGCTTGCGGCCATGGGAAATCCTGCAGCCCGTATTGAGTTCCGGGCTTCTGGTTTTCCTGTTCAGTGTGAACTACAATTTCTGGTTCATGGTGATGAACCTGTTCCTCGCCCACTTCACTTTCTACGCGCCGGCAGGGCAGGAGCGCACACATTTCTTTCTTACCTTTTTCGCGTTGTGGATGGTGGGCGGTACTTTGCTCGCGACGATCTTCTCGTCGGCTGGTCCCTGCTATTTCGATGACCTCGGTCTCGGCAGCGAGGCTTATGGGCCGCTCATGCAACGTCTTGGCGAGATCAATGAGAGCTGGCCCATCTGGGCGCTTGGCACACAGGACAAGCTCTGGTTCTTCAAGCAGCAGGGTTCAGCGCTGGGCGGCGTTTCGGCGATGCCGTCCATGCACAATGCCACGGCACTGCTTTTCATTTTTGTGGCGTGGGGGAAGGGTGGGGCATTGCGCTGGCTTGTCAGCCTCCATGGCTTGCTGGTTTTGCTCGGTTCCGTTCTGCTCGGGTGGCACTACGCGGTTGATGCCTATTTGTCTTTCGCGCTGACGATCATCTGCTGGTTCGCGCTGAAACCAGTGGCGCGCTGGTGGCAGGCACGGCCTTCTGTTTCATCCTTCGACGAAGCCATTTCCATGCGGCCATGATCCTTGTGGGATCAGTCCACCTGGCCTGGCACTATGCGGTCGATGGTTATGCGGCGATTGCGCTGGCCCTGACCTGCTGGCGGCTTGCCGGGTTTATAGTGCGCTGGCACGGAAACCCGCCGTCGACAATGCGCCTCAATGAGTCGCTGGTACGGCTTTGATTTATCGAGCCATTGGATTAGGGTTTTGCAAAAATGAGGAAACCCCATGTCCGCCTATGACCGCGATCTCGACAAGAATGCTGCCAATTACCAGCCGTTAACACCGCTCTCCTTTCTGCAGCGGGCTGCCGCTGTCTTTCCGGAGCGCACAGCGATCATCCACGGCAAGACGAAAACAAATTATGCCACATTCTATCAACGGTGCCGGAAACTGGCCTCCGCGCTTGCCAAGCGCGGTCTGAGCAAGGGCGATACGGTGTCGGTTTTGCTGGCCAATACGCCGGCCATGCTCGAATGCCACTACGGCGTTGCCATGACCAAGGGCGTCGTCAACACGCTGAACACCAGGCTTGATGCGGGAACGATCGCTTTCTCGCTCGATCATGCGGAAGCCAAGATCTTTATTGTCGACAAGGAACACTCGGCACTGGCGGCAGCGGCCCTTTCGCAATGCAAGGTGAGACCGTTGGTCATCGACTATGTCGATCCGGAATTCGAGGTGGAAGGAAAGCGTATCGGCACACAGGATTATGAAGCCTTCGTGCAGTCTGGCGATGCCAACTATCAATGGTACTGGCCGGATGACGAATGGGATGCGATCTCACTCAACTATACTTCTGGCACCACCGGCAATCCCAAGGGCGTGGTCTATCACCATCGCGGCGCTTCGCTTCTGGCGCAGGGCAATGTGCTGACCGCCAACATGCCGAAGCATGCGGTCTATCTATGGACGCTGCCCATGTTCCATTGCAATGGCTGGTGCTTTCCTTGGTCCATCTCGGTGATTGCTGGAACTCATGTGACGCTGCGCTGGGTGCGCTCCAAAGCCATCTGGGCGGCACTCGATGACCACAAGGTCACGCATCTCTGCGGTGCACCGATCGTCATGTCGACAATCCTCAATGCGCCGGAAGAAGAAAAGCGCAAGCTTACACAGCAGGTGGAGTTCTTCACCGCCGCTGCGCCACCGCCGGAAGTGGTGCTTGCCGCCATGGCGGAGGCGGGGTTCAACGTGACGCATCTTTATGGATTGACGGAAACATATGGCCCGGCGGTGGTCAATGACTGGAAAGAAGAATGGCAGGCCCTGGCCGGCCCTCAGCGGGCGCAGAAGAAAGCGCGGCAGGGCGTGCGCTATCACGCGCTGGAAGATTTGACGATCATGGCCCCCGAAACCATGAAGCCCGTTCCCGCCGATGGCGAGACCATGGGCGAAGTCATGTTTCGTGGCAATGTGGTGATGAAGGGCTATCTCAAGAACCCGAAGGCCACAGGCGAAGCGTTCAGGGGCGGCTGGTTCCATTCGGGCGATCTCGGCGTCATGCATCCCGATGGCTATATCCAGCTCAAGGACCGCTCCAAGGACATCATCATTTCGGGCGGCGAGAATATTTCCTCCATCGAAGTGGAGGATGTTCTCTACAAGCACCCAGCCGTGCAGGCGGCGGGCGTTGTGGCCAAGGCAGATGAAAAATGGGGCGAGACGCCCTGCGCCTTCATCGAACTCAAGCCGGGAAAGACAGCAACGGCGGATGAGATCATTGCCTGGTGCACACAGAATCTCGCTCGTTTCAAGGTGCCGCGCCATGTGATCTTCGCCGAAATCCCAAAGACCTCAACGGGCAAGATCCAGAAGTTCAAGTTGCGCGACATGGCGAAGAATGCCTGAAGCGCACCAGCACATCCATGCTGTCACATATCTGGTGCGGGACTATGATGAAGCCATCGGCTGGTTTGTGGAGAAACTTGGGTTCAAAGTCGTAAGCGATGAACCCTTGGGTGAAGGCAAGCGGTGGGTGCTTGTTTCTGCTGGTGAAGGAAGCAATTTTCACCTCCTGTTAGCCAAGGCTGGTGGTGCCGAACAGATTGCTTCGGTCGGCAAGGCAGGCGGTGGGCGTGTAGCCTTCTTTCTGCAATGCAGCAACTTTCACAGCATGCATCAGAGAATGAGCGCGGCAGGCGTTAACTTCCTCGAGAAGCCACGGCACGAAACCTACGGCATCGTTGCAGTTTTCGAAGACTTTTATAGAAATAAGTGGGACCTCATCGAGCCCGCGCGGTAAATGCGGCCGATTCAATCTTCACGCCCCATTGGCCCCTCAAAGGGGACAGTCTGCTGCAAAAATCAGGCGGCGACGTGTGTCGTGCGTTGCAGCTGGGCTATTTCATCCTTCAATTTCAACTTCTTGCGCTTGATGGCCGCGATCTCGGCGTCGGACGAGGCGGGATGCGCCAAGGCTTCCGCGAGTTCGGCTTCAAGCGCCGCATGTTGTGCAAGAAGTTCACTGAGGGATGGTGAGGACATCGAAAACCTCCAAGGATTACGAAGCCGGTTCCGGAACCAGGCACGGTTCCACAACAGGATCATGACACAGATTTGGGGTCTTGTCGAACCCCGCACAAGGGCATAGTTGATAGTTTCGCGGACATGGTCATGGATCAACTGCAGCAGGTGCAATTACGGGCAAAACTGCAGAGCCTGTTGCAGGAGCATGCGGATTTGGATGCCGCAATTGTGGCGCTTGAACAGTCTGCTACAGGCGACCAATTGCAAATCCGCCGCCTCAAGAAAAAGAAACTTTCGCTCAAGGATGAGATCACGACAATCGAGAATCTGCTGATCCCGGACATTATCGCCTGATCGGGGCAATTTTTGGATTGAGTGTTGTTCATAACCGGCAAAAGTTGAAGACTTTGGCGCGATAGGCTTCAGAGCAAATTCCGCCAAAACGGAATCGTCTTGGCGATAAGAGTTTGCTCCAACATGTTAACTTGGCGCGAATTCTTTTCGGTCACGTGGTTCCACGTGGCCAGAAAGCGCGCTAAGACGCGCCGCATGAGCCCTCCTGTTGCCATCATCATGGGAAGCCAGTCGGACTGGACCACCATGAAGCACGCCGCCGAAACACTTGGTGCGCTGGGCATCGCCCATGATGCGCGCATCATCTCGGCGCACCGCACACCGGACCGGCTCTATTCCTTTGCCAAGGGCGCAAAGGATGAGGGGTTCAAGGTGATCATCGCGGGGGCGGGGGGCGCCGCGCATCTTCCAGGCATGACAGCATCACTCACGGCACTGCCGGTGTTCGGCGTGCCAGTTGAATCCAAGGCATTGTCGGGACAGGACTCGCTCCTTTCCATCGTCCAGATGCCGGCGGGCATTCCGGTGGGAACGCTGGCCATCGGCAAGGCCGGGGCCATCAATGCGGCGCTTCTGGCGGCGAGCGTCTTGGCACTGAATGATACGGCGCTTGCCAAACGACTTGCTGACTGGCGGGCAAAGCAGACTGCTGCTGTGGCGGATGCGCCCAAGGATGAGGCCAAGGACGGCGCATGAGCGGGAGCGCACTGCCTCCGGGTTCAACCATTGGCATTCTGGGCGGCGGACAATTGGGTCGCATGCTGGCGCTTGCTGCTGCCCCTCTCGGCCTCAAATGCCATATCTTTGCGCCGGAAGCTGACAGTCCAGCCTTTCA
>JBIOWL010000203.1:0-5725 GCA_044868645.1 Aestuariivirga sp. | reverse complement strand
CATGAATTCCGGCTCTTTGCTGCTCACCGTCATGAAGCTGCGCACCTTCATTGCGCTTTTTGCCGTGCTGATATTCTTTTCCATCTTTGCCCCCAATTTCCTGAGTTCCGCAAACTTCGTGCTGATGTCGAAGCATGTGGCACTCAACGCCTTCCTGGCCATGGGCATGACCTTCGTTATCATCACCGGGGGTATCGATCTTTCGGTGGGCTCGATTGTCGGTTTGTGCGGGATGGTGGCGGGTGGCCTCATCCTCAACGGCCTCGACCTACCAGGCGGATGGACCGTCTATTTCAATGTCTTTGAAGTTGTCTTCATCACGCTAGGGGTTGGCGTGTTCATCGGGGTCATCAATGGCCTTCTGATCACGCGGCTCAATGTTGCGCCCTTTATCGCCACTCTTGGCACACTCTATGTGGCGCGCGGGGCAGGGCTTCTTCTATCGGACGGCGCCACCTTTCCCAATCTGGTCGGACAGGAGGTGCTGGGCACGCAAGGTTTTGGCTGGATCGGCAGTACCCGGCTTTTGGGATTGCCTGTTTCGGTCTGGGTCCTCATCCTTGTGGCGCTCGCCGCCGCCTATATGGCGAAATACACGCCCATTGGCCGCCATGTCTTTGCAGTGGGCGGCAATGAGCGGGCGGCGCGCATGTCGGGTGTGCGCGTCAACCGCGTGAAGATGGCGGTTTATATGTTCTCCGGCTTCTGCGCGGCGATTGTCGGCATCATCATTTCCTCGGAATTGATGGCGGCGCATCCTGCCACGGGTGAAAGCTTTGAACTGAATGCTATTGCGGCTGCCGTGCTCGGCGGCACTTCCATGTCTGGCGGGCGCGGCACGGTGGGCGGTACGATCATCGGCGCCTTCGTGATCGGCATTCTGTCGGACGGTCTCGTGATGATGGGCGTGAGCACTTTCTGGCAAATGGTCATCAAGGGGCTTGTCATCATCTTTGCTGTGGTAATTGACCAGGCGCAGCGCCGCCTGCAGCAGCGCGTGACTTTGATGCAGATGGCAAAGGCAGGCTAGATGAAAGCGTTGCGCGGAGGCCTAATCGGCTGCGGCTTCTTTGCCATCAACCACCTCCACGGTTGGCGTGGTGCAAAGGGCGCGGACATCGTTGCGATCTGTGACCGTTCGCCGGAACGGTTGAAAATTGCCGGCGATCAATTCGGCATCGCTGCTCGATATGCTGATGCCGCCACCATGTTGATCCAGGAGAAGCTGGATTTTGTCGACATCGCCACCACGGCGCCCACACACAGAGCACTGGCGGAACTTGCGGCGTCTCATGGCGTGGCGGTCATTTGCCAGAAGCCCTTTGCGCCGACATTGGCGGATGCCAAGGCCATAGTGGTGGCCTGCGCAAAGGCCGGCGTTCCCCTGATGGTGCATGAGAACTTCCGTTGGCAATCGCCCATGCAGAAAGTGAAAGCTGTGCTGGACACAGGCACAATCGGCGAGGTGTTTTGGGGCAGGGTTTCGTTCCGCTCGGCCTATGATGTCTATTCAGGCCAACCCTATCTGGCGGAAGGCGATCGTTTCATTGTGGAGGATTTAGGGATACATGCGCTCGATATCGCGCGCTTCCTGTTTGGTGATGTGCTCAACATCAGCGCTAAGATCAAGCGTGTGAACCCAAGCATCAAGGGTGAAGACGTAGCCACGATGCTAATGGACCATGGCAACGGCGTTGCATCGGTGGTCGACTGTTCCTATGCCACACAGCTGGAACAGGAGCTATTCCCGCAGACTTTGCTGGAAATTGATGGCAGAAGGGGAACGCTGCGCCTCAGGGCAAACTATCAACTGACAGTCACGACTAATGGGAAGACGACCATAACAGATGTGTCGCCGACGCTCCTGCCATGGGCGTCGAAGCCCTGGCATAACATCCAGGAAAGCGTGGCGCTGATTGAACAGCATTGGATCGATTGCCTGCAACGCGGCAGCGAACCTCAAACTTCAGGCGCTGATAATCTCAAGACACTGGCGTTGGTTGAGGCGGCGTACCAGTCAGCGGCATCGTGCCAGACCGTCTCTATCATCGATTTGTTGGATCAGCGGCCTTGACCGGCGTTCGGCTGATAAAGGGCGCGGCTTCTCTCGAGATGCTTCACCATGGCCGCTTCCGCCGCATCTGCATCATTGGCCGCAAGATGGGAGATGATTTCTTCATGTTCGGCAAGTGTGTATTTTTCCTTGCCGGTCCAGATCAGCATCTCGGCATGGTAGATCTTGAGCCAGCCCAGCATGGCTTCGCTGACGGCGGTGAAAATAGGATTGCGCGAAATTGCCGCGATCTGCGTGTGAAAGCGCATATCGGCGGCGATGAACCGTTCAGCCTCACCGAGCGAATTGCGCTGTTCATCAAGCGTGGCGCGAAGAATCTTCAAGTCCTCGTTCGTCGCCCTTACGGCAGCCTCGCGCGCCATGCCGCGTTCAAAAAAGATGCGTGCGCTCTTGAGGTGCTCAAGAGAGTCCGCCGACATCGACAGCATGATCTGGGCGGACTGATCAACCTGCCGCATCAGGGAGTGAGGCGTGAGTTGAAGGACGCGCGCCCGTTCGCCGTGATTGATCTCGACAAGTCCCATGGCGGCGAGTTGCTGCATGGCCTCGCGTATGGCGGGCCGGCCCACGCCAAAGCGTTCCATCAATTCGCGCTCGGAAGGCATGAGATTCCCTGGTTTCTTCTCGCCATCCACGATCAAGCGCTTCAGGCGGTCAAAAACCTCATCCGACAATTTTCGCTTGGCGATGTGCTCAGTTGCGTCCATGCGGTATTGCTCCACCGTCTGTCATTGGGTCATCATACCAGTAAACAAGCATGACAAAAACCCAGACCTTTATTACGCTTACTTATTTGATCGAAACTCCGGGAAACCCGGAAAAAATGGCCGCAAAGATCGCCTCGGACCAGTCCACGGGCACCTTCGTGCCGGTGCCGGGTGAGACAGAGGAGCTGAAAAACCGAGTGGCTGCCCGTGTGGTTAATGTGCGGCCCTTGCCTTCGGCACCCCATTCGTCATTTCCCACTGAGGAGGCGGGCCCTTTCAATCGCGCCGAAGCGGACATTGCATTTCCCTTTGATGCCATCGGCACCGACCTTGCCGCTTTAATGACGATTGCCATTGGCGGGATTTATTCCATCAAGGGCTTCACCGGTATTCGGGTTGTCGACATGAAACTGCCGGAAGCCTTCGGCAAGGCCTGGCCCGGACCACAGTTCGGCGTGGAGGGTTCACGAAAACTAACGGGCGTCCGTGGCCGGCCTATCATCGGCACCATCATCAAGCCTGCGCTGGGGCTTCGCCCCCATGAAACGGCGGCGCTGGTGAAGGAAGTGATCGACGCGGATGCTGATTTCATTAAAGACGACGAGAAGCTGATGTCACCTGCCTATTCGCCGTTGGAAGAGCGTGTGAAGGCTGTCATGCCGCTTGTCCTGGAGCGCGAACAGAAAACGGGCAAGAAGGTGATGTACGCCTGGGGCATCAGCGCCGCCGACCCCGATGACATGCTGCGCAACCATGACATTGTGCTCAAGCACGGCGGAAACTGCGCCGTCATCAACATCAATTCTATCGGTTTCGGGGCCATGTCTTTCTTGCGCAAACGTTCTGGCCTCGTGCTGCACGCGCATCGCAACGGCTGGGACATCCTTACGCGGCATCCGGGTCTCGGTATGGATTTCAAGGTCTGGCAGCAGTTCTGGCGATTGCTCGGCGTGGATCAGTTTCAGATCAATGGCATCCGGGTAAAGTATTGGGAGCCGGATGAGAGCTTTGTTGCGAGTTTCGAGGCGGTGAGCACGCCGCTATTTTCGAAGGCTGATAGCCCACTGCCTGTTGTGGGATCCGGCCAGTGGGGCGGGCAGGCTCCCGATACCTACAATCGCACAGGAAAGACCGTTGATCTCATGTATCTGTGCGGCGGCGGGATCGTCTCCCATCCCGCGGGGGCTGGCGCGGGGGTGAAGGCCGTGCGGCAAGCCTGGGAAGCGGCGGTTGCAGGCATTCCGCTTGAAACCTATGCGCGCGAGCATCAAGAACTCGCGCAATCGATCGCCACCTTTGCAAATGGCAAGGGCGCATGAGCAGATTGCTCACTTTCTATGGCGATGACTTCACCGGCTCCACGGATGTCATGGAAGCGCTGGCAAGCCATGGCGTGTCGACCGTGTTGTTCACCCGTTTTCCAACGGAGGAAGAATTTGCACTCTTCGGAAACTATGAAGCCATTGGACTTGCAGGAACGAGCAGGAGCCAGTCGCCACAATGGATGGATGAACATCTGCCTCACGCCTTTGGGTGGCTGAAGTCGCTAGCCCCCCGCTTCTGCCACTACAAGGTCTGCTCCACCTTTGATTCAAGCCCCAGCGTTGGCAGCATAGGCCGCGCAGCGGATATCGGCGCAAAAATGTTCAACCAAGCCGTTGTGCCCGTGATTGTGGGCGCGCCGCAGCTCAAGCGCTACACATTCGCCGGCCATTTGTTTGCTGGTTATCAGGGCGAGACCTATCGTATCGACAGGCATCCGGTGATGAGCCGCCATCCCGTGACGCCGATGGAGGAGTCTGATCTCCGGCGGCATTTGGCAAAACAGACAGCGCAGGAAATAGTGCTCGCAACGCAGGGCTGGCCTGCAAGAGGCATTGGCCTGCTTGATGTGCATGATGCGGCAACTCAGTTTGAGGCGGGCAGGCGGCTTCTCGATTTGCCGGACCATGCAAAGCCGTTCATGATTGGATCTTCAGGTGTCGAATATGCCTTGCTTGCTGCGATGAAGGCAATTGGTGACATTGCAGGCATCGCAAAATTCGAACCGCTCAAAGCGTTTGTACAAACCATCGTTGTCTCCGGAAGCGTATCGCCAACGACAGAGCGGCAAATCCGTTTTGCGCTCCAACACGGTTTTCAATCTGTGCCGATTGATCCGGTGGCGCTGGCTGGCGGTGTGGCGGAAGTTTTGCAGGTGGCGATCCAGGATGCACAGCAAATTCTGAATGCGGGCAAGAGCCCGATCATTCACACAGCGCTGGGTCCGGCATCCGACGAAGGCGAAAAGCTGAGCGTGATGGCTGACGGCCGTCGCCGCATCGGCGAAGGATTGGGATGGATTCTGAAAGCCGTCATCGAGACATCGCGCCTTGCCCGCGTGATCCTGGCAGGAGGAGATTCGTCCAGCCATGCGCTCGGCCAGTTGAATATACATGCCTTGACAACGCGCATGCCGCTGCCTGCGACGCCGGGTTCGCCGCTCTGCATTGCTCATTCAAATGGCAAATTTCTTGATGGCGTTGAGATTGCTCTGAAAGGCGGGCAGGTCGGCGCTGATGACTATTTCGTTAAGCTGCGGGATGGAACGCCATGAGCGGCAAGATTCCCTGGATTGGGACGTCATGGAAAATGAACAAGACGCGCGCCGAGGCACAGGCCTTTGCAACGGAGCTTGCTGGCTCGCCAGCAGCCCAGTCCGAAAGATGCAATCTCTTTGTCATTCCGCCGTTCCCCTACATCAGAGATATGGCGGAAAGCCTGAAGGGAACGAATGTCAGGGTCGGTGCACAGAACATGCATTGGGCGGATCATGGCGCATGGACTGGAGAGGTTTCGCCGCTGATGTTGAAGGATTGTGGCGCCACGCTCGTGGAGATCGGGCACAGTGAGCGGCGCACCCACTTTGGAGAAACTGATCAGACGGTCGCACTTAAGGTACAAG
>JBIOWL010000202.1:0-3733 GCA_044868645.1 Aestuariivirga sp. | reverse complement strand
TTGTTGCTCCACTCTTTGGTCACAGGTGGGTAGATGAGATGCTGTTCGCGTGGACTGACCTGGAATTGCGGTTCAGGAGCGTTAGCCTGTATGCGCCGACGCTGTGTAGGAGCATGATTGTGGGCTTCCGGCGCTTGCGCTGCTTGCAGATCGACCATGTGTTGGGCCCTCCTGAAACGGTCTTCGAGGCGCCGGCGATAGTTGTCATACGCGGCATCAAGTTCTTGCTCGAGGGCTTGGTCCTCTTCGCTTGCATCGGAGGAAGACGGCGAATTTTCCTGCCGGTACCGTGAAGCAAGGTCATCCGCACCTTCTTTGTTGTATGTGCGCACGAACCAGCTAGGTACAGTTGCCTCCTGCTCGGAAGTTTCGGTCTGGTTCTCTTCGGTTTCGGGCAGTTCGTCCTTGGCCCTTGCTTGACCCTTCTTCATTGTGTCACTCCTTGCTCTGCTGCCGCAGCGGCAGGTGAACTCTCCTCAAGCGCGCGCTTGGCCGAATGATGGCGCACCAAGCTGGGCACCTCCGCCGCCAGATTGTTTTTGATCCATTGGGCATCGGAATCAGGCAGGTTCGCCGCATCAAGCAGGGCCTTGTTGAACGTATAGAGCGACTCGCTATTCGGGTTTTTGTCGCTCCAATTGAAAACCGCCAGAACCAGTGGCGTTGAGACAGTGTCAACGGGTCCGCCCTCAATACCGAAGCGTTGCAGCTCCGCTTTCGTGGCAATCGCCGGTGAATAGTTGTTTTCGATATCCTTCGAGAGGGGCAGTGGAATGATGTTGTAGTCTGATGGCCTCTTGAGAATTGCGAGATTCTGTGTGCCGAGAACCAAGGCAGCGTCTGCTTCGCCCCTTTCAAGCGCGGCAATCGCACCTGTTCCATCCGTGGGTACGCGTGTAAACGGCAAACCCAAGGCGCCAAGTATCAACTCTCCGGTGGCAAATCCGGAAGATTGCGCGGGGCCCGTGGCGATGCGCTTTCCCGCAAGCGACGTGAGGCCTGTGATGTCACTGCGTGCCAAGAGCAGAACCTTGATAGAGCCCATTCTGGCCAGATAGGCGATCTTCTCGCCATCGGGCGGCACCAGGCCTTGCGCTCTCGCATAGGCCACGCTGTCAGCAGGAATGAGCGCCACATCGATACCGTTGATGTTCATCAGGTCGCTGACGGACTGAATGCCGCCCTCGCCGGCGATGGGCAATATCCGTAGGCCATCCTGGTGATTCAGGGTTTTTGCGACATCCTGCACCAGTGGAAGCCACTCGGGCTCTCCTGCCATGAGACCAATAGTGCTTTGATTAATGTCCTTGAGGCGGTCGGCCGCAGTAACCACGTTGGTGGAAAAGACCATGCCAACGACTGCACTTGCCAATGCAACAAACCTGAACATGCAGACCTTTAACCCGCGCTAACAAACGTCCCGTCTACAGCAACAGTAGCGAGTCCAATGTGGCTCGTACGGGGCAAGATTGTGGATTCTTTGTGTTGCAATAAACCTCTCCAGTGGCTTGAAAAGAACTACGGTGTGGCAGCAAGGTGGGGCCATGTTGGCGATTGCTGAGGCCAAAAACAGGATCAGAGGCAAGGGCTTGGCAATTGCCCTGCCGGAAGGAAGCGATGAGCGCATCGCCGCCGCTGCCGCCATACTGGAAAGCGAAAGACTGGCGCTACCCATTGTCTTTGACAAAGCCATACCGGAGCCCTCACCACAGTCCATCGCCGGCATTCTCTGTAACCGGCCGAAGATGACCGAAGCCATGGTGCGGAGACTATTGCAGAAACCACTCTATGCTGCGGGCGCAATTGTTTCAGCGGGCGGGGCAGCGGTCATGTTGGCAGGGGCGGCAAATCCCACGGCACGCGTGATTGAAGCGGCCCTGATGACAATCGGCCTTGCCCCGGGAATCACGACGCCCTCAAGTTTCTTTCTGATGCAATGGCCGGACCGGAGCCTCATCTTTGCCGACTGCGCCATCAATGTGCAGCCAACTGCCGCTGAATTGGCCGATATTGCAATTGCCTCGGCGGCAAGTACCGCGCGCATACTGAAGGAGGAACCTCGGGTTGCGCTTCTGTCATTCTCAACCAAGGGCAGTGGCGATCATGCGGATGCTCAAAAAGTGGTAGAGGCCGTCGCGCTGGCTAAAATCAAAGCACCTCAAGTCGCCATTGATGGAGAGTTTCAGGGTGATGCAGCGCTGTCCTTGGAAGTGGCGAAACGCAAGATCAAGGAACCGAGTGCCGTTGCAGGCCGCGCCAATGTGCTCGTCTTTCCCGATCTTGATGCCGGAAACATCGCCTACAAGCTCACGCAATATCTTGGTGGCGCGCAGGCCATTGGCCCCATCCTTCAGGGATTTGCCAAACCTGTTTCAGACCTGTCGCGTGGTGCCACCGTTGACGACGTCGTTGATACTGCCTGCCTCCTGCTGTCGATGTCGCTGGACAACAGCTAGGGCCACGTCAACGTCTTCACCTCGCGGGCAATTGTAAGCTCCTCATTGGCAGGAACCACATGGACGTGTTCGGCTGGCACTTTCAGCCAACCCAGATGATTGATGATCGCATTGCGGATCGGCTCCGCGTGTTCGCCAATTCCACCCGTAAAGACGATGGCATCAAGCCCGCCGAGAGCCGGGATGAGCGAAGCGGCATGACGGGCGGCGCTATAGCAGTAATAGTCCACGGCCTCACGCGCCGCCTTATCCTTGCTGGCCAACAGATCGCGCATGTCAGCGCTGATGCCTGAAAGCCCAAGAAGCCCGCTTCTGCGGTAAAGAAGATCCTCAAGCTGATTGAGCGTCAGATGCTCATCACGCAGCAACGCAACAATGACACCAGGGTCGATGCTTCCCGTCCGTGTGCCCATCACCAATCCATCCGCGGTGGAAAATCCCATGGTGGTGGCAACGCTCTTGCCATCCAAGATGGCGCACATGGAAGCGCCCGAACCCAGATGCGCCGCAAGCAGGCGGCGGGGCAGGGGCCTGCCGGTCATCGCCGGCAGGGCGTGAATCACATGGGCGTAGTTGAGACCGTGAAAGCCATAGCGCCGGTAGCCTTTATCACGATACTCTTTTGGCAATGGCAGCCGCGTGGCAACGTCCGGCTGCGTGGCATGGAAGGCCGTGTCAAAGCACGCCACATGAGGCACACCAGGAAGCATGGTTCTGGCCATGCGTAGCACGCCCAGCCCAAAGGGAAGATGCAGCGGCGCAAACCGGCGTAGGCCATCCAGTGTATCAAGGACCCCATCCGACATGATGACTGGCGAAACATAGCGCTCCCCGCCATGGACAATGCGGTGGCCGATGCCTGCAAGTTTATCGGCAGGAAAGCCGCCGTCCTTGAGCAGATTGCGAACCAGCTCCAGCCCTTCCTCGAAGGCCGTACCAGACGGCAATTCTCGCCTGTCCCCTCCAAACTCCAGCATGGGCCGCGCGCCGATTCCGCTGACCTGGCCCCGCATGGCTTCCTTCAGCTCTTCATTGTCAAACAGCGCAAACTTGAGCGAGGAAGACCCCGCATTGAGAACGAGAATGTGTTGCGTCATTTTAACTTGTGCTCATTTGCAGTGACCCGGATCACAGAATGATTTTTTTGCCGTCAATACCAGACGCCAGTCAGTTCCCATGCATGTGGCCAACATCTGTTGCTCTCTGGCACGGGCGCGTGAGGTACGTTATCCCTCCGTGTCTATGCCAGGAGTAAGAACCCCATGGAACTGATCTTG
>JBIOWL010000201.1:0-3414 GCA_044868645.1 Aestuariivirga sp. | reverse complement strand
TGGCTGAGGGTTTCCAGGCTATCATGGGCGGCGGTATAGAGGATTTCACCGGCCCTCGTCAGGCGCATAGAGCGGCTTGTCCGGGTGAAAAGTTCCGCGCCAATTTGATCTTCTAACTCTTTGATTTGATGGCTTATTGCGGCAGGCGTCACATTGATTTCTGAGGCCGCTTTGGTGAAGTTCAGATGCCGTGCGGCGGCATCGAAAGCACGCAATGAGCGCAATCCGGGGAAGAATTCAATCATGGCGAAACCGTGACCATCTTCAAATTTCTCTTGACGATGGAGTGAGAATTAGTCGCTTCTCTTTTTCTAGGCAAGTGCATAAATTACGAGCATCAAACAAATTGATTTGCTGAAAGAGAGACGCCCATGACCCGCTTTATCGCCCGCGCTGCCCAGTCGGTCCGCAGTGCCTTCACCCTCGATCCGGCTGCAACCCGCATGCTGGAGAAGACCTATGTCGAGGTTGTTCTCAATTCCCGCGGCCTCTGGGCGAATTAGGAACTCCCCGGAGCCTCTCCCAGAGGCTCCCTGTTGCCTGCACTCAGGGCCGTCCTTCGGGGCGGCCTTTTTTTGGTGCTAACGGCCCTTCCAGACGGGCTTGCGCTTTTCGGCGAAAGCCTTTGCGCCTTCGAGCTGGTCCTCGCTTGAATATAGTGTGTCTACGGTCTTGAGTTTGCGTTTGGTCACCATGTCAAAGGCCTGCTGGATCGGCAAATGCATGGTCTCGCGGCTGATCTCCTTGATGCAGGCATAGACAAGCGGCGGGCCTTCGGCAAGTTGCGCCGCTACCTCGCGAGCGCGCGTCATCAACTGCTCAGCCGGCACGATCTCGTTGATGATGCCCCAGCGCTTTGCTTCCCTGGTGTCGATGCGCCGCCCGGTGAAGAGCATTTCCATCGCTACGTGATGCGGAATGAAGCGGGGTAATTTGATTGTCGCGGCATCGGCGACGGTGCCGGAATTGATCTCAGGCAAGGCAAAGGTGGCGTGCTCTGCGGCGATGATGATGTCGCAGGAGATCATGATTTCGAAACCACCGCCGAAGGCAAGGCCGTTCACGGCGCAGATGACGGGCTTGTTGAGGCCTTTCAGTTCCTGCAAGCCGCCGAAACCACCCACACCATAGTCCACGTCCGGCGCTTCGCCCGCCGCCGCCGCCTTGAGATCCCAGCCGGGGCAAAAGAATTTCTCGCCGGTAGCGGTGAGGATCGCCACACGTAATTCCGGATCGTCACGGAACTTGGCGAAGACATCGCCCATGATGCGGCTTGTGGCGGCATCGATGGCATTGGCCTTGGGCCGGTCGATAGTGACTTCGAGCACGGCGCCGCGCCGTTCGGTCTTTATTGGGTTGGTCATGGTCACGTCCTCATGCGGATCAGGGCATCCACCGCCACGGCGCCATTGGGCAGCACGAGCAGGGGGTTCACGTCGAGTTCTTCCAGCCTGTTGCTGTGGGTGCTGGCGAAAGCGGCAACGGCTTCGACGGCACGGATCACGGCAGCAGCATCGCCGGATTTGCCACGGAAGCCCTCGATGAGTTTCCAGACCTTCAGTGATTTCAGCGCGGTTTCGATTTCCTCGCGATAGGTGGGCAGGAGCAGGGCGGTTGAGTCCTTCAGGAGTTCTGTCAGCACACCGCCCGCGCCGACAACCAGCGCCAGCCCGAATTGCGGATCGCGCGCCACGCCAATGATGAGTTCGGCAACGGCACCAGTCACCATGCGCTCCACAAGCACTTCTTCCGAGAGCTTGGAGAGTTTGACGGCGGCGGCCTGTACCTCCTCCGGCGACTTGAGATTGAGAACAACGCCGCCCGCTTCCGTCTTGTGGGCTATCGTTTCCGACGACACTTTCAGCGTGACAGGATAGCCAATGGATTGCGCCACCATTGCTGCTTCTCCTGCTTTGCAGACCTGGCCCTGCGGCACACTCAATCCGAATGTTGCAAGCAGTGACTTTGCATCGCGTTCCGGCAGCAGGCGAGAGGTGCTTTCCTTCAATGGCGCAGGAGAAAGCATAGGTGCCGCCACTGCTCGCTCCTGCGCTTTCCCGACGCGGGCGGCCTGTTCAAAGGCCGTCAGCGCATCGTCCAGGCCGAACATGGGCGTGACACCTTGCGCCAGCAGCTCATCGGCAAGATCGAGCGGCATGCATTCCGGCAGCGTGGCAACTATGGCGGCGCGGGCCTTGTTGACAGATGCACCCTTGGCGAAGGCGCGGGCCGCAATATACCAGGCGGCGTTGTTCATGGGCGGCGCTGGTGTATCGAGGATCAGCATGCCCACGTCATAGCCGCCTGAATGAACGGCGGTGAAAGTCGCTTCGATCTTCTCCGACTGGTTCCAGATAAAGGTATGATAGTCGAGCGGGTTCGAGACGCTCACATATTCGTTGAGCGTGGCGCGCACGCGTTTGGCCGTGTCGATGTTGAAATCGGGCAGTGAAACGCCGCGGCCCATGGCCATATCCGCCGTCAATGCTGCCTCGCCGCCGGAACAGGAGCAGGAGACAATCCTCGCGTCCTTCAACGCGCCGCCATGGAGGAATTTCAGTGTTTCGACAAAGGCCGTGATGGAGTGAACTCGCGCCACGCCGTAGCGCGCACAGAGTGCATCATAAAGGTTGTCGGCGCCGGCAAGCGAGGATGTATGGCTCATGGCGACGGCGGCGCCCTGTTCGGAGCGGCCGGTTTTGAGGATCACGACGGGTTTCTTGCGCGCCCGCGCTTTTTCGCAGGCCGCGGCAAAGGCCGTGACATTGGGCAGACCTTCGATATGAAGACCGATAGCGGTGATGCGATCGTCGGCGGAGAGGAAGTCCACCATGCGCGCCATGTCCACATCGACCTGGTTGCCAATGGTGAACACGGCGGCCAAGGGCAAGGCGCGGCGTGTGAAAGTCATATTACAAGCGATGTTGCCGGACTGGCTGATGATGGCTAGCCCACGGTCCAGCGGCTTGATGCCGTGTTCATCGGGCCAAAGCGCCGCGCGAGCGAGGCCATTCACAAAGCCATAGCAGTTTGGCCCCATCAGCGCCATGCCGTCTGCGGCGGCGAGAAGCTGGTTTTGCAAGGCATGGTCACCGGTTTCGGCAAAGCCCGAGGCATAGATCACGGCGCCACCGCAGCCCTTGGCGCTGAGCTGCCGCACCATTTCAATTGTTGGTTCGCGCTTCACGGCAATGAAGGCGGCGTCAATGGGACCTGTGATCTCATCCACCGACTTCAGCGTTTTGATGCCCTCGATTTCTTCGCGCTTTGGATGAATGGCAAAGAGCTTTCCGGGAAAGGCGAATTCCTTGCAGCGCCGGATGGCAATGGCGCATTCATTGCCGCCGATGAAGGCGATGGACTTGGGAAAGACGAGGCGGGAGAAAGAGTTCGCCACAACTACCCCCTCGGTCC
>JBIOWL010000200.1:0-4317 GCA_044868645.1 Aestuariivirga sp. | reverse complement strand
TTCGTTCCCGCAAGCCTTGCCCATATCGGCGCTGTCGACCGGCTATTCAGCCGGGTGGGCGCAGCCGATGATCTGGCGCGGGGGCGTTCCACCTTCATGGTCGAGATGGTGGAAACAGCGGCGATCCTCAACCAGGCAACGGAACACTCGCTCGTCATCCTCGATGAAATCGGGCGGGGCACGGCCACTTATGATGGGCTTTCCATTGCCTGGGCCACGCTTGAACATCTGCACGATGTGAACAAGCCGCGGGCGCTTTTTGCAACCCACTATCACGAGCTCACCTCACTTGCGGAACGCTTGCAGCGCCTTACTTGCATGACCATGGCGGTCAAGGAGTGGAACGGCGAGGTGATCTTCCTGCATCAGGTGAAGGAAGGCGCGGCCAACCGCTCCTATGGCATCGAGGCGGCGAAACGTGCAGGGCTTCCGGCCGGCGTCATTGCCCGGGCGCAGGAAGTGCTTTCGAAACTGGAACAGCACCGTGATGGTGGAAAGGTAGAAGACCTGCTTGACGGCCTGCCATTGTTCCAAGCGATGCCCAGCAGACCTGCGCCAAGGACAGATATTTTGCGTGACGCATTGGCTAACATGGATCCGGATGCGCTTTCTCCGCGTGAGGCACAAGCCGCGCTCTATGAACTGAAGCGGCTCCTCAAGGATGGAGGCGCATGATGGACAATCGCCTCACACCACCGGCAACACCGCCCGATTTTGCAACGGCCCTGGCCTGGCTTGCCACCGACACGCATGACAAGCTCAAGCTCAGAAACCAGGTCTCGGCGCTAGCGCGCAAGCATCTGGACGAGGTGCGCCAGACAGCGGAGGCAGGCCTCATCCGCGACGGGCGGGGCACGGCCTGCGCGGAATATCTCGCCGCGGCGGAAGACAATCTGATCACCAGCCTTTTTCAATTCGCGGCGCGGGCGCTTGGCGCCGGTGCAGCGGCAAGCGGGCTTTCGGTCATCGCCGTCGGCGGATATGGACGGGGCACGCTCGCCCCCGGTTCCGATATCGATCTTCTCTTCCTCACACAGGGCAGCGCTTCGCCAGAAATCAACGCATTCGTCGAGTTCATGCTCTATGCGCTGTGGGATGCGCGCCAGAAGGTGGGCCATGCCACGCGCACCGTTGCCGATTGCCTGGCCTATGCACGATCCGACAACACCATCATGACGGCCATTCTCGAGGCGCGGCTCATCACCGGGGATGGGGCGCTTTTTGCCGATCTGCAGCAGCGCTATCGCCGCAACATCATGCAGAAGGGCGTTAAGGCCTTCGTCGCCGACAAGCTGGCCGAACGTGACCAGCGGCATCTGAAGCATGGCGCGAGCCGCTATGCGGTGGAGCCTGATGTGAAAGACGGCAAGGGTGGCCTTCGCGATCTTCACACGCTGTTCTGGATTGCCAAGGCAATCTTCGATGCCCAGACGCCGGATGAACTTGCCGAGCGTGGTGTCTTCACGAGAGCCGAACTGGCGCGCTTCCAGAAATGCGAAGACTTCCTGTGGACGGTGCGCTGCCATCTGCATTTCCTCGCGGCACGCGGCGAGGACAAGCTCTCCTTTGACCGCCAGAGCGATCTTGCCGAGCGCCTGGGCTACAAGGCCCATGGGCAGGGCCTCAGACCCGTCGAGCGGTTCATGCGCCACTATTTCCTCATTGCCAAGGAAGTGGGAAATCTCACGCGCATTTTCTGCGCCAGCCTTGAGGCGCGGCACCTCAAGGATGCGCCGAGCCTGGGGCGCATGTTTAACAGGCTCCTTCCAAAGCGGCTCGCCATGGCGAAGCTGCCGAAGGGCTTTGCCATGGACATGGGCCGGCTCACGCTGGAGCGGAAGAACGTTCTCAGCGATGATCCCGTCAATATCGTCCGGCTCTTTGCGCTGGCGGCCGAAAAGGGCATTGAAATCCATCCCGATGCCCTGAAGGATGTGGGCACATCCTTGCGGCTGATCGATGATTCCGTCCGCAATTCGCCAGAAGCCAATCAACTTTTTCTCGATGTGCTCTTGAATTCGGGCGAGCCGGATGCGGCCCTGCGGGCGATGAATGAGGCAGGTGTGCTCGGCCGCTTCCTGCCGGAATTCGGCAAGGTCGTCGCCATGATGCAGTTCAACATGTATCACCACTTCACGGTGGACGAACACCTGATCCGCACGGTGGGCATCTTGAAAGCGCTAGAACGCGGCGATCTCGCCGATGATCATCCATTGTCTGCCAAGCTGTTCCCGACGCTCACCTCGCGGCGCGCGCTTTATGTGGCGGGCTTTCTTCATGACATTGCCAAGGGAAGGCCCGAACATCATTCCATCACTGGCGAGCGTATTGCCCGCGAGCTTTGCCCACGCCTCGGCCTTGATGCGGCCGAAACGGAAACCGTCGCCTGGCTGGTTCGTAATCACTTGCTGATGAGCGAGACCTCGCAGATGCGCGATCTCAATGACTTCAAGACGATCCAGGATTTTGCGACAATCGTGCAAAGCCCGGAGCGGCTGAAACTGCTCCTCATCCTCACCGTTGCCGATATACGCGCCGTAGGCCCCGGCGTATGGAACGGCTGGAAGGGACAATTGTTGCGCACGCTCTATGCCGAGACGGAGCCCCTCCTCACCGGCGGGCATACGGTGATCACCCGCAAGGAACGGGTGGCGGAAGCGCAGCAGCTTCTTCTCTCGAAACTTGGGCCCATTGGCGAAAAGGAGAAGCAGGCGCTGCTGCACCGGCATTATGATGCCTATTGGCTCAATGTGCCGGTGGAGCAGCAGTTGCGACACCATGCCTTGATCGCCAGCGCCAAACCGAAAGACGTAACGACAGACATCAAGACCGATGCCTTTGCGGCGGTCACTGAAATCACCGTCTATGTGCCGGATCACCCACGCCTGCTCGCCACCCTCACGGGAGCCTGCGCGGCGGCGAACGGCAATATTATCGGGGCGCAGATCTTCACCACCAATGAAGGCATGGCGCTCGATACCATTCTGTTACAGCGCGAATTCAAGGATGAGGCCGATGAAAGCCGCCGCGCCAAGCGCGTGGCCGATACCATCGCCAAGGCTCTCAAAGGGCAAATACGCCTCAAGGACGCCTTGTCCCAGGCGCGGAAGCCCGAATTCCGCATGGCGGCCTTCGAGGTGGCGCCGCGCGTCATCGTCGACAATACATCATCAAACAAACAGACGGTGATCGAGATCAATGGCCGTGACCGGGTGGGCCTGCTGCACGACCTCACGGAAGCATTATTCGAACTCAATCTCAATATCGCCTCGGCTCATGTGACGACCTTCGGCGAGAAGGCCATCGACGTCTTCTATGTAACCGATCTCACGGGCGCAAAAATCGAGAGCGAATCCCGCGCCAAGAAGATAGAAGACACGCTTCTCGGCGTTCTCAACAAGAACTAGACGGCATGTCCCTTCTCAAATCCGCCATGAAAGTGGGTGGCTTCACACTGGTGAGCCGCCTGCTTGGTTTCGTACGCGACCAGCTCATCGCCTTCACGATCGGCACGGGACCTGTGGCAGAGGCCTTCTTCGTGGCGCAGCGCCTGCCCAATCTTTTCCGGGCACTTTTTGCGGAAGGGGCTTTCAACAATGCTTTTGTGCCGCAGTTCGCGCGCAAGGCGGAAGGAGAAGGAACAGAGAAGGCCTTTGCCTTCGGGCGCGAAACGCTCTCGGTGCTCTTTACCTGGATGATCATCTTCTGCGCGCTCGCCATGATCTTCATGCCCTGGCTGATGCCGCTGCTTGCTCCTGGCTTTACTGGAACGCCCGACAAGATGGCGCTGGCGACGGAACTGACGCGCATCACCTTTCCCTATCTCGGCATGATGTCCTTGACCGCGCTTTTCGGCGGCATCCTCAACAGCATGAACCGCTTTGGAGCGCCTGCCGCCGCGCCGATCCTCCTCAATATCGTCGTCATCCTGATGACGTTGCTCGCCTGGTATCTTGGCCTTGGCAATACGCCGGATACGGGGCGTTTCCTTGCCTGGGCCGTCACGCTTTCCGGTGTCATCCAACTCGGATTGCTGACGGTCAGTGCGGCCTATGCAGGTGCAAACGTTGTTCCGACCATTCCACGGCTCACGGCTGATGTGAAAAAGGTTCTGGTGCTTTCCGTTCCGGGCCTGATCTCCGGGGGCGTTACACAGGTAAACCTGCTCATTGCCACCATGCTCGCCACGGGTTTCGAAGGTGGTGTTGCCTTCCTCTATTATGCTGACCGGCTGTTTCAACTGCCGCTGGGGCTTATCGGTGTTGCCATTGGCGTGGTGCTTTTGCCGACACTCTCACGAAAGCTGCGGGCGGGAGA
>JBIOWL010000199.1:0-4710 GCA_044868645.1 Aestuariivirga sp. | reverse complement strand
GCCAGTTCTTCGGATCGCCGGAGAGCTTCGCCGGGACGAGCGAGTACGTGCCCTCGAGGCGCTTCCCGTCTTGCAACCTCGCACCTTGACCGCGTGCAGAGCGCCTTTGCCGATGGCCTCAGCCAGACCACAGCCCAGATCACGGCGCGCTTCGAGCAGGATACGGGCCTTCTTGTGGGCCGCATCGACAAGGCAACAAGCGAGCTCGATGCCGCCTCCTCAACCTCGCGCAAGGCACTCGACGAGGCCCATCAGAAATTCTCGGGCCACGTCCAGACGGCCAACACCTATTTCGCCGACCAGATCAAGACCGCGGCGACAGAGCTCGACGAGAAGCTGGAGAGCGTTTCCATGCAGCTCACCGGCAAGCTGGAAGTCACCGGCACCAGGCTCTCCGAGCGCCTGGAGGACGTGACCCTGCTGGTCGACCGCTCCATGGACAAGTTCAATAACGAGATCGAACAGATGCTTGTGAGCCGCCGCGAGACCCTCGATACGCTTGTTGCCGACGCCAGCAAGCGCTCGCAGGAAGTGGACGCGGTCATGACCAGCTACATGAACATGATCGAGGAAAGCCTCACCGCCGCGGAAACCCGCTCGCGCGAGATCAGCCGCATCGTCGCCGAACAAACACAAGCCTCGCTCGCCCGCCTCGAGGATGAACTGAAGAAGCTGGAAGGCAACTCCGCCAACCAGGTGAACCAGGCGGCAAAAGTGCTGCGCGAACAGCATGAACGGGCCCTTGCCGCCATGAATGAAATGCTGTCCTCGACAGCGAGCGACTTCCAGCAGACGGCCCAGGACATGCGCGTCACCGCCCAGCAGGTGGTGCGCGACATCGACAGTGCCCGCAACGATCTGAAACGCGCTGTCGTCGATCTGCCCGAAGAGACCCGCAACAACGCCGATGCTATGCGCCGGGTTGTGGCCGACCAGATTGCTGCCTTGACCGCCCTCTCTGATGTCGTGCGCCGCCAGTCCGGCGCGACCGATTTCTCCGGGCCGGGCTATATTGCTCCACGAGGGTCCGGGCCGGGAAAATCTGAGGGCGCCCCGTTCTCCGCTCCCCTTTCGGGAACGGCCGGCGCCCAGAAGCAAAATGAGGAGCGGGCGGCGACAGTTGAAGGCACCATGGCCCAGATTGCGGCCAGTGTTGCAGCTCTCACCGATGAAAAGGCTCCGCGCCGCCAGCCTGAACCCCGCAAGTCCGGCGAGTTGCCGCCGCTTGTCGCCCGTGAAATCGCTGCCTTCAGCAGCAAGCTGAGCGAAGCCGCAGGTGAAGTGGTGGGAGCCGTCGAGAATGGTTTGCCCCGCGATCTCGAAAAACGCTTTCTTGCGGGAGACAGGGAAGTCTTCTTGAAGCGGCTGGCCGAGCAAAGCTCGAAACGCTTCACCGCCTCCCTCGCCAAGCGCTACGCCACTGAGAAGCAGCTGCGCAGCAGCATCAACACCTATATCCGCCTCTTCGAGAAATTGCTCGACACGCTGAACGATCTGACAGGAGGCACCGCCACCATCGATGATGTCATCGCCTCCGAGAACGGCCAGGTCTATCTCATGCTGGCGGAAGCCTCAGGCCGCGTTCCCGAAGTATGATGGACGTCGAATTCCGGCACGAGAGCTGGCCCATCGCCGGCACCTTTACCATTTCCCGCGGCAGCAAGACTGAGGCCGATGTTATCGTCGTCACCTTGAAACGGAATGGGCACCAAGGCTGGGGAGAAGCCGTTCCCTATCCGCGCTACGGTGAAACCTTCACGGCCACCTTGGCGGCGCTGCAGGCACAAGCCTCAGCCATCGCCAAACTCACCTCGCGTGATGAAATTGCAAAACTTGCTCTTCCTTTCGCCGCGCGAAATGCATTGGACTGTGCGCTCTGGGATCTGGAATGCAAGGAAAGCAATATGCCAGCATGGCAACGCGCTGGCCTGCCGCAGCCACAGGCGGTCACAACCGCTTTCACCATCAGCCTCGATACACCCGATGCCATGGCAAAGGCCGCTGCAGCCGCCGCACAAAGACCGCTGCTCAAAGTGAAGCTCGGCCGCGATGGTGACGAAGAACGCCTTGCCGCCGTGCGGAAAGCAGCACCGCGAGCCCGCCTTATCATCGATGCCAATGAAGGATGGACCGCCGCCAATCTCGAGGAGATGCTGTCCCTCTGCGCCGCCCATGGCGTTGAACTGGTGGAACAGCCGCTTCCCGCCTCTGACGACGAAGCGCTCCGCAGCATCAAACGTCCCATTCTCGTCTGCGCCGATGAATCGGCCCATGGGCCTGAAAGCCTCGAGAATCTCCGTGATAAATACGACGCCATCAACATCAAGCTCGACAAGACCGGCGGCCTCACGCCCGCGCTTGCTCTTGCAAAGGCAGCGCAATCACAAGGCTTCAAGATCATGGTGGGCTGCATGCTGGCAACATCGCTCGCCATGGCGCCTGCATTCTTTCTCGCCCATTTTGCCGACTACATCGATCTCGATGGTCCGCTGATCCTGCTGCGGGACCGCGAGCCGGCAATCACCTATACGGGAAGCCTCATGCAGCAGCCGCCGCGCGCACTGTGGGGCTGAGCCGCGTCAAATAAAACACCATTGCAAACGCAACGGCCGACATCACCGCCATCACATAATAAGCCTCAGCGCCATAAGAGGCGTAGAGATGGCCCGAGCCATAGGCCGTCACCGACATGAAAACGCCGCCCGCCAGCGCCGAATAAATGCCCTGCGCCCTGTTCCTGATGGCGTTGGGCACGAGAAGCCGGATGAAATGCATCGTTCCCAGATGCGTTGCCGCGAATGAAAGCGCATGCAGCATCTGCGCCACGATCAACAGCCCGTAATTGGCGAAGGTGCCCATCATCACCCAGCGCAAAATGCCGCCCGCAATGCCCACCAGCATGAGGCCGCCCGGTCCGAGCGTAGTGACAAGGCTATTGGACAGCGCGAAGAGCAGCACTTCCGTCAAGACCGCCGCCACCCAGAGAACGCCGATCCAGAAGGATGAAATGCCGAGCGAGTGCCAATGGACAGAGCTGAAGCTGTAAAGCATGGCATGGGAAGCCTGGGCGAGACCCGCCGCAACCAGCAGCAGCGCAAAGCTCGATCCGAAGAACAGGTCCCGCGCCCGCATATGCACGGCCTCACCGGTTTCAAACTTGTGCGCCTCCGGCTCATCCGGCAATTGCAGCGTTGCAAGGAAGGCCAGCCCCTGCGCCGCCGCCAGTATCCAGGCCGTATCGAGAGGATCGAGCACCGTCAGAAGCGCGCCCGATCCCAGGCTGCCGGTGAGGAAACTCAGCGAAGCCCACAGCCTCAGGCGCCCATAGTCGAGATTATGCGCAACCGCGCCATCGACGCCGAAACCTTCTGTCAGCGGAAAGACCGGCGCAAAAACGAAGGAGCAGATCAGCGCCATGGTCATGATGGGGCCAAAGCCGTTGCTGATGGCAAGCAGGCAATAGCTGGCGAGAGACAGCCCCGCGCAGAGCTGGATCACCAGCCGCCGGTTGCCGAAATGGTCGGCGATCCAGGCAAAAAGCGGCGCCCCCAGAATGCGCGTTGCCATGCCGCCCGCCACCACCGCGGCGATGGCCTCGACGGAAAGCCCCTTGGCCGAAAGCCACAAGGGAAGGAACGGCAATTGCACGCCGCTGCCGATCATCAGCAGGGCGTAAACGATGGAAATTTTGATGCCGAAGCGCCGGGCGGTCATGGGATGGATTCTAACAAACTCAGTATGCGGACTTGACCAACCCTTCGAGGCCGCTGCGCGGCACCTCAGGGTGAGGTAAGTCCTTAATTGACCTCATGCTGAGGCGCCCGGCGCAAGCCGGGCCTCGAAGCATGGGCCGTAAAATCAATTTCAGCAGCCTGCTAAACCAAACATTCACCACTTTCCACGACAATGCCCGCAGATGTGCCATGCGGAATTTTAGGACGTGGCGCGTCTCTCTTTATTAACGATTAAAGAGTGCGTGTGTGTGGAGTTGCGTAAATGTCGAGGGAAGTGGCTGCAGAGCCCGGCATGTCCTATGAGGCAGTGCTGGAGGCCGTGCAGGAATCCAGCCGGGGCCGCTGGTTTCTTAACGAATTCAAGTTGCGCAACGCCGGCGTTGATTCACGCCAGATCCTGAGCGCCATTGCCCGGCTCGAGGCCCGCATGGAAAGCCTTTCGGGAGGTGGAGAGGGTGCCGCCGCCGAACTCGCCAGGGTCCGCAAGGCCATTGCAACAACACGCCAGGACATTTTGAAAGCTTCGGGCGCGCCCGGTTTGTCGGAGGAGGGCAAGCTCTTTGCCCATCTCGCCGAGCTCGCCCGCAAATCCCTGGCGCAGGACGGCACGGGGGGCGGCTCAACGCCGGGCAGTGAGGCCCTGCCTGGCTCGATCGTGCAGGTCCTGCGTCTTGTCGATCAGATCGATGGCAGTTTGAACAGCGGCCCGGTCACGGCTAAAAAGCCGGAAACTCCGTATGCGGATAATTTCTTCGGGCGCGACAAGGACCTGTTCCAGTCGCAAGTCCTACAACCCACCCAGCCCGCTACGCCAAAACCAGCTCTCGTTCCTTCTTCCGCGCCAACGCCTGCGCCTGCCAAACCCGCGGCGGATGCACCACCGCTCGGAGCCAAGCTTGTCATCAATCGCAGCAAGCCCGCCGAACCACCAAAGGCATCGGAAAGAGGACCACCGGCTGCAATGGCAGAGCAAAAG
>JBIOWL010000198.1:0-2278 GCA_044868645.1 Aestuariivirga sp. | reverse complement strand
ACTTGGGCTACTTGTCTATGACGGCCGGCTTGTCACACGTCTCGGATTCAAAACGGCCTGACCAGAACCCCGCCTGTCGTGGGACTGGGCACGCCCGTGGTTCCCGGAAAGCTCAAGGGCAATCCCTTTAGCGAGCGCACCGCGAGATAGGCCCAGGCCTCCGCCTCCATGGCATCGCCATCGAAGCCGAAACTTTCCGCAGTTTCGACATGCGGCAGGAGCGCCCTGAGCGTTTGCATGATCGCCCTGTTATGCCGCCCACCGCCGCAGATGATCCAGAGAACTGGGTCTTCAGGAAAATGCGCGCGCGAAGCCGCAATGGCGCGGGCCGTGACGGCAACGAGTGTTGCCGCCCCATCGGCTGCAGAAAGACCATCAAGCTGGATATTCGCAAAGCTGTTGCGATCAAGCGACTTGGGTGCAGGTCTTTCGAAGTAGCTGTCGCCCAGGAATTGCGCTACGGCCGCTTCATCAACATGTCCGGCAAGCGCAAGCTTGCCATCTTCATCCAACGCAGTGCCTGTGTGGACTTTCATCCAGTCATCGATCAGGGCGTTGCCAGGCCCCGTATCGAAGGCCAGCAGTTCGCCATCACGCCCAATCCAGGTGACATTGGCAACTCCACCGATGTTCACGAATGCAACGGGCCGCTCTGGGAACGCCGAGGCCAGCGCCCGGTGATAGACAGGCACCAGCGGTGCACCCTGCCCGCCTGCCAACATATCCGCCGCCCGCATGTCATAGATAACAGGTATGCCCAATTGCCGCGCCAGTCCCGCGCCATCGCCCAGTTGCACGGTCAGCCGCTTCTCTGGGCGGTGAATGACCGTCTGCCCATGAAAGCCGATTACATTGATATTTGAAAGGCTTACACCTGATTTATGCACCCAAGCATGAACCGCCTCGGCATGCCAATGCGTCAACGCCTTTTCTGCCTCCACCAAATTCCTTGGCCGCGAGCTGCGATCACTCATCGTCACGGCATCCTTTAGCGATTGGCGCAAAAGGGCGCGCTGTGCCTCGTCATAAGGAACGGAGAGGAACTGCCCCCGCCGTACTATGTCCTCGCCGTCGGTTTCCACCAAAGCCACATCGATGCCGTCCAGCGATGTGCCACTCATCAGTCCCAGCGCGCGCGTGAGTTTTGACACGTCCTAGACCTGCAAGTATGAGCGGCTCACCATGACCAGCCTCAAATCCGATTTCCTCAACATCCTGTCAACGCGCGGCTTCATTCACCAGTGCTCAGACCTTGAAGGCCTTGATGCACTCGCCGCCGAGAAGGAAGTTGTTGCATATATAGGATTCGACTGCACGGCACCCTCCCTTCATGTGGGTTCTCTTGTCCAGATCATGCTGCTCCACTGGCTGCAGGCGACAGGCAACAAGCCCATCGCCTTGATGGGCGGCGGCACCACCCGCGTCGGCGATCCCTCCGGCAAGGACGAAAGCCGCAAGCTGCTCACCCTTGAAGACATCGAAAACAACAAGCGCGGCATGCAGGAAGTTTTCAAGAAGTTCATGCATTTCGGCACTGGCAAGACCGATGCGCTGATGGTGGACAATGCCGAATGGCTCACCACTCTCAATTACATCGACATGCTGCGCGATGTCGGCCGGCACTTCTCGGTCAACCGCATGCTCGCCATGGATTCGGTGAAACTCAGGCTCGAGCGTGAAAGCGAATTTTCTTTCCTCGAATTCAACTACATGGTCCTGCAGTCTTATGACTTCACGGTGCTGGCCAAGCGCTACGGCTGCAACCTGCAGATGGGCGGCACCGACCAATGGGGCAACATCATCAATGGTGTCGAACTTGGCCGCCGCATGGGAACCCATCAGCTTTATGCGTTGACCTCGCCCCTCATCACGCTCGCCTCAGGCGCCAAGATGGGAAAGACCGCGACAGGCGCCGTCTGGCTCAACGCCGACATGAAGTCGCCTTACGACTACTGGCAGTTCTGGCGCAACACCGAGGACGCCGATGTAGGCCGCTTCCTCAAACTCTTCACCGCGCTGCCTCTGGATGAAATCGCGCGGCTTCAGTCTCTCGGCGGTTCCGAGATCAACGAGGCCAAGAAGATCCTCGCCAATGAGGCAACCGCCATGCTGCATGGCCGGGCTGCCGCGGATGAAGCGGCGGAAACGGCCCGAAAGACCTTCGAGGAAGGCGTCTCGGCGGAAGGCTTGCCCACCATCACTCTGACCCTTCCGGCCAGCGTCCTTCAGGCTTGCGTTGCTGCGGGCTTTGCCAAGTCCAATGGTGAGGCGCGCCGCG